>URWK01000088.1 GCA_900551505.1 uncultured Ruminococcus sp.
TGCAAGTACTAATCGGTCGAGGGCTTATCCAAGAGTATTGTGTGAGAATCTCTTTAAAAGTTGCATGAAATTCGTTTGAAAATCTGTTCAGTTTTGAAGGTGCTTTCAAAAAAATAAAAAAGTCTTGACATTGACAAAAAAGTATGGTATAATAAATACCGTCTTAAATGCACCATTAGCTCAGTTGGTAGAGCAACTGACTCTTAATCAGTGGGTCCTGGGTTCGAGTCCCCGATGGTGCACTAAAGAGGCCCGTTGGTCAAGTGGTTAAGACTCCGCCCTCTCACGGCGGCATCATGAGTTCGAATCTCGTACGGGTCACTTAAAAAGAGGATTCATGACAGTGAGATAAAATTAAAGTTAATAAGTTAGCCGGTGTTGATGGCGATGAGGTTCCACCCGTTCCCATACCGAACACGGAAGTTAAGCTCATCAGTGTCGAAGATACTTGGTTGGTAACGACCTGGAAAAATAGAGCGATGCCGGCACTTAAATAAAAGTCAAAGTCAGAAGTCAGTAAGTTGGTTTCTGACTGTTGATTTATAAGGGCCTTTAGCTCAGTTGGTTAGAGCATCCGGCTCATAACCGGACGGTCCTGGGTTCGAGTCCCCGAAGGCCCACCATAAAAACCTACTCTTTATTAGAGTAGGTTTTTTTTATTTTCTTGAAAAGACGGTTTAAGTGTGGTATAATTTAAAGATAGAAGCCTTTAAGAAAGGATAATTTATGGAAACAGTAAACATAGGAAAAGTTAAGATAAAGAAAACAGCTGTACTTGCACCGATGGCATCAGTGGCGGACAGAGCTTACAGAATACTAAATAAGCAGTTCGGGGCATCGTTCGTGGTAAGTGAATTGATTTCTGCGAAAGGACTTTGTTATAATGACAAGAATACCGCAGAATTATGTCAGATAACGGAAACAGAAAGACCTATGGCATTGCAGATTTTCGGAAGCGAGCCGGATTTTATGGCGAAAGGTGCGGAAATTTGCATGAAATTTAAACCGGAAATAATTGATATAAATATGGGTTGTCCGGTGCCGAAGGTGGTAAATAATAATTCCGGAAGTGCATTGATGAAGAATGTACCTTTGGCGGTCGAGATAGTAAAGGCGGTAAAGAATGTTGCAGATGTGCCGGTAACGGTCAAATTCCGTAAAGGTTGGGATGACAATTCAGTTAATGCGGTTGAGTTTGCCAAAGCCATGGAGCAAGCCGGAGCAGATGCGATTACCGTTCATGGCAGAACCAAGAAAGAAATGTATTCGGGAAAAGCCGACTGGGATATTATCAGGCAAGTAAAGGAAAGTGTTGCTGTTCCGGTAATCGGGAACGGAGATGTCTGTGACCTGAAAAGTTGCCTTGATATGTACGAGAAGACAAAATGCGATTTGGTGATGATAGGCCGGGCAAGTTATGGCAATCCATGGATATTCAGGGAGATAGACAATTATTTTTCGGGGAAATCGTATATACCGCCTACAGCAGATGAAAAGCTTGAAACGATTCTTTATCATATAAGGCTTATGCTTGAGAATTCAAGAGATGAGCTTTCGGGCATGAAGATTGCGAGAAAGCACGTTGCATGGTATATAAAGGGTATAAGGAACGCAAGCGAAATCAGAAACAAGTGTTATCAGCTTACAACATATAGGGAAGCGGAAGAATTAATTCAGTCAATCAGGGAAGACTTGTAAACAGACGGGGTTATAAGTTGCGGAAGAATGGGGCGGGGGGGGGGGGAAACAGAGAAAAAAGGCGAAACGGCGGAAAAAAAAAAAAATACCCCCCCCGACTATATTTTTATTTATAATTTAATTTTTTAAGCAGTTACGTTATTTCAAATTCTTGCTACGCCTGTATCTCTTGCAGCCTGGGCAACAGCCTTTGCTACTGCCTGAGCAACGTGTCTGTCAAGAGCACTTGGAATAATATAGTCTGCTGAAAGATTTTCTTCAGTAACGAATGATGCAATAGCCTTAGCTGCTGCAATCTTCATTTCGTCATTGATGTCGCTTGCACGAACGTCAAGAGCTCCTCTGAAAATGCCCGGGAATGCGAGTACGTTGTTAATCTGGTTCGGGAAGTCGCTTCTGCCTGTTCCTACTACTGCTGCACCTGCTTCTTTTGCGAGTTCCGGCATAATTTCAGGTGTTGGGTTAGCCATTGGGAAAAGAATTGGTTTTTCTGCCATGTTTTTTACCATTTCAGGAGTTACACAGTTCGGAGCAGATACACCGATGAACACGTCTGCACCCTTGAGGACTTCTTCAAGAGTACCTTTTCTCATTTCCTTGTTAGTGATTTCTGCCATTTCTGTCTTTTCTGCATTAAGACCTTCTCTACCCTTGTAGATAGCACCTTTTCTGTCACAGAGAACAACGTCTTTAAGTCCCATAGCAATCAGGAGCTTGATAATAGCGATACCTGCCGCACCTGCACCGCTTGTTACAACTCTGATTTCGTCAATCTTCTTGCCGACTACTTTAAGAGCGTTGAGCATAGCTGCAAGTGTTACTACTGCTGTACCGTGCTGGTCGTCATGGAAAATCGGAATATCACAGCATTCTTTAAGCTTTCTTTCGATTTCAAAGCATCTCGGAGCAGAAATATCTTCAAGGTTTACACCGCCGAAGCTACCTGCAAGAAGCTTTACTGTATTTACAATATCGTCAACATTCTTTGAACGTACACAGAGCGGAATTGCATCAACATCTCCGAAAGATTTGAAAAGTACACATTTACCTTCCATTACAGGCATACCGGCTTCAGGTCCGATGTCGCCGAGTCCGAGAACTGCTGTACCGTCAGTTACTACTGCAACGAGGTTTGAACGTCTTGTAAGTTCATAGCTTTTGTTTACGTCCTTCTGGATTTCAAGACAAGGCTGTGCAACACCCGGTGTATATGCAAGAGAGAGGTCATCTCTTGTTTCAAGCTTAACTCTTGATGTAACTTCAATTTTACCTTTCCATTCAGAATGAAGTCTTAATGATTCCTTTGCGTAATCCATGTTTTTTTCGTTCCTTTCAATTTTAATATTATTCTGCCTGTCGTGCATGATGTCACACTCTTAACAAATGCTGCCCTTAAATAATACCAAAATATTAAAATCCGTCTGAAACGGTTTTTATTATTATTTAAGGTCTGCCTCTTTTTTATCAAAGAAGCAAGACCTTTTTTCACATTATTTTATAAATCAGATTCCTGCGTCCTTGATAATCTTCTTGAGAGTATCGGCAGAAGCTACAAGCTTTTCCTTTTCTTCTTCTGTGATGTCAGGATAGATTTCACCTTCGATGCCCTTTGCACCTACGATGAACGGAAGGCTGATACATACATCGCTGATACCGCAGTAATCATTGTCGATGAGAGTTGAAACGGAAAGTACAGACTTTTCGTCACGAATGATACATTCACAAATTTTCTTTACAGACATTGCGATTGCATAGTAAGTTGCACCCTTCATCTTGATTACGTTAGCACCGGATTCTCTTACGTTCTGTTCAATCTTTTCTTTGTCTTCAGGTGAACAGTTTCTTGATTCTCCGTCAAGTCTGCTCTTGTATGTTGTGATAGGCATACCGCCGATTGTAGCGAGTGACCATGGAATCATTGAAGAATCGCCATGTTCGCCGAATACATAGCCGTGAACGCTCTTTGCAGAAACGCCGAAGTATTCTGAAAGTGAAGCTCTGAAACGGCTTGAATCGAGGAGTGTGCCTGTACCGATAACCTGATTCTTCGGAAGACCTGTTGACTTGATGAAAGCGTATGTAAGAATGTCAACCGGATTACTTACAACAACGTAAATTGCGTTAGGAGATTCTGCAACGAGTTCCTTTGCGATTGAATTTATGATTTTAACGTTTGTGTTTACGAGGTCAAGACGTGTCATACCCGGTTTTCTTGCAGCACCTGAAGTAATAACAACGATATCTGAATTCTTTGTATCAGCGTATTCGCCGTAGTGAATGTTTACGGTATGATGAGCGAGTGAAGTTCCCTGATAAATATCCATTGCTTCGCCCTTTGCCTTAGGAACGTTGATGTCAACGAGTACGATTTCACCTGCAAGACCTTCGAGAGTAAGAGTATAGGCAATTGTAGCACCTACATTACCTGCACCGACAATAGTGATTTTTTTGCTTCTGTTCATAGCAATAATCCTCCTGCTTATTCATAATCTTTATATTTTTTGGCACTTTTTCCTTTATGGATAAAGGAACACCCCGAAATGCCAGCGGTTTTCATATAACAGCAACCGGCAGAAACAGACTGTCAGTTGAGATAACTTGAAAATTTCAAAATTCAAATTAAGTATAACATATTTCCCGATGGATTGCAACAACAAAAAATTGAAAAATAATATATTCTGTCGGAATCTATGTCTGTTTTTTATGTAGGTTTATGGAAATCGGTTTTCTTTACAAAACTGCAAGCTGAAAAATCTTAATAAAACAAAGTTTATCGGTTATAATTCTTTGTTTTGCAAAAATATTTTGTGTCCTCATAAGAATTAATCATGTTTATTGTATATGAATCCTTACATTTTCTTAACATTCGGCAATAAGTTTTTTGATTTCAGAAAATTCCACAGGTCTGTAATCAATCCTTTCAACGCTTACACAAGCACTCTGATTTGAAACTGTCTTGTAAATCGGATTTGAATGAATGTGACCGAAGATATTCGCATAAGGCATATTAGTATTTACATACATCGGCTCATGGGAAAGTATCCAGAAATTTTCATATATAACCGGAAACCTGCTCACTTCTTCAAAACCACATTCCCTGTACCAATTCGGCGTGTGTTCGTCATGGTTGCCCATGACTAATATTTTTTTGCCGTTAAGGGACTTACAAATATTCATTGTCTTCTCTTTTCCGTAAAAGCTGAAATCCCCCAGCATAAAAACCGTATCGGCTTCAGATACCGTATTGTTCCAGTTTTTTATAAGCACCTTGTCCATTTCCTCAACATTTCCAAAAGGTCTGTTCTCATATTCAATTATGTTCTTATGCCCGAAATGTGTATCTGCTATAAAATAAATGCTTACAACAATCACTCCCTTCTTATGTTTATTATCTTCATAAGTAAAACCGACACTGCAAAACCTGCCATATAACACAAAATATCTTTCACATCAAAAGTAGAACCTATGATTATTGCGGGCAGAGAACCTTTTTTAAGTCCCAGTTTGTCAACTATATCAAGCCCCTGCAATATTTCGGTCAGGCAGGCAATCACCAATGTTACCGCAGGCATTTTATTATAGTGTTCCGGTAATATCCCGCTCAGGAAAAAACATATCGTGGGGACTACAAGCACATCGCCGATATACATTCTAACAAATCCGTGTGCATAAGCCCCTATCAGAATTTCTGTCGCAAGCAGTACAAAGAATATTATAAATGATTTTTTTCTTATGTCGTCTTTCAAAGTCCCCTCCCCCTTTTATGTCATTATATCAGTTTTTTTCAGCCTTTTCAAGCTTGTTTTATACGCCATATACAAAAGGTTAATAAAAAGTTACAATAATCACTGTCTACTATACAAATTCGCCGTTTTATGATATAATATTATGTCAATTGAATCTGGGTTTTCAGAAAACGACAACAAAACAATTATTTTCTTAAAGACATACAAAAGAAAGGGGGCTTTATATCCGAAACCATACCGGATATAAGTATTTTTATGTCATTAACCATTATCATTCCGTCACTTAATCCCGATGAGAAACTTTTACAGGTTGTAAGCTCACTGACCGAAAACGGCTACAACGATATAATTCTTGTCAATGACGGCAGTGACGAACAACATTTACAGCCTTTCAGAGATGCCGAGAAAAATTACGGCTGTAAGGTTCTTAATCACGAAGTCAATAAAGGTAAAGGCAGAGCCTTGAA
>URWK01000089.1 GCA_900551505.1 uncultured Ruminococcus sp.
TTTTATTTCGTTGCTGCTCAGCTCGTCGGGTCCCCGCCCCCCCCCCGCCCCGCCCCCCCCCCCCCCCCGAAACTTTAGGGATATATAGGTCAGGTTTTATCAGATACCGGCATTAACACTGAGAATAACTTCTGAAAGGAGATTTGCGGGAAGTTGTTCATATCTGAGGAAATCGAAAGTAAATGAGCCCATGCCTTTTGTCGCTTGTCTGATATAAAGTGCGAAGTCATGCATTTCACGCATAGGAACTTCTGCAACAATTTCTGTCATGTTATTGCCGGCAGGATTCATTCCAAGCACTCTGCCACGTCTTTTGTTGAGTTCGCCCATTACATCACCGGTCTTGTCATCGGGAACGCATACGCTAAGGTTTCCGATAGGTTCGAGCATAACAGGTTCAGCAAGTTTAAGCCCTTCTTTATAAGCGAGAGATGCAGCGGTTTTGAATGCCATTTCAGAGGAGTCTACAGGATGGTAAGAGCCGTCAACAAGGATAGCTTTAAGACCGACTACCGGACAACCTGCAAGAACACCTTTCTTTACACATTCCTGTAAGCCCTTTTCGACTGCCGGAAAATAATTCTTAGGAACAGCTCCGCCGAATACTTTTTCTTCAAATACGAGTTCATCGCTTACGCAAGGTTCAAATTCAATCCATACATGACCGTATTGACCGTGACCGCCGCTTTGCTTTTTGTATTTGCCTTCGGTTTTAACTTTTTTGCGAATGGTTTCCTTATAGGCAATCTGCGGATTTTTAAGTGTGATTTCAGCACCGAATTTGCCTTTAAGTTTTGCAACCGCAATTTCAAGGTGCTGTTCGCCGAGTCCGCTTAATATCTGTTCTTTTGTGGTTTTGTCCTGAACATATGTAAGTGTCGGGTCTTCTTCGACAAGCTTCTGCATACCTGCCGAAATCTTGCTTTCATCTCCCTGAGATTTAGCCTTTACAGCCATAGAGTAGCAAGGCTTCGGGAATTCGACAGGTGTAAATGTAAGCTGTCTTTCGGAACTGCAAAGGGTATCATTTGTTTTTGCAGAAATTTTCGTTGCAACAACAATATCGCCTGCAATTGCACAATCTGTTTCAACCTGCTTCTTTCCGCACATGAAGTAAAGTTTTCCGATTTTTTCGGTCTGTCCCGAAACTGTATTCATAACTTCACTGTTTGCGGAGAGTTTTCCGGACATTACTTTTATAAATGAGAGTTTGCCGAAAGAGTCGGCAACTGTCTTGAATACGAATGCTGACAACGGAGCGTTTTCATCCGCAGGAACTTCAACGATATCATCACCTGAAACGGCTTCCGCAGGGGCAACTTCTGTAGGGTTCGGGAGCAGTAATGAGATTTCTTTAAGGAGCATATCAATACCCGCAAGTGTTGACGAACTTACGCAAGTTACAGGAGTTATAACGCCGCTGTTCATACCTTTGTGAATACCTTTTACAAGCTCTTTCTGTGTGAAAGGTTCGCCTGAGAAGAATTTTTCAAAGAGTTCTTCATCTGTTTCCGCTACCGCTTCGCCGAATGCTTCGATAAGACCGTTAAGTCTGTGTTCGCTTTCCGGCATATCAACTTCCGCAACCTTGCCGTTGCTGTCGTAAGCATAAGCTTTCATTTCGATGAGATTTACATAACATTCAATTTTTCCGTCCTTGGCGAAAGGTACAACTACAGGGCATACAGACGGGCCGAATTCTGTCTTGAGCTGTTCAAATACTTTATAGAAATCTGCTGTCGGGTCATCAAGCTTTGTGATTACGAACATTTTTGACTTTTTCATTTTTGTAGCCGAAGCGTAAGCCTTTTTTGTACCGACTTTTACGCCTGACTTTCCGGAAACAGTAATCATAACCGTTCCGGAAGCCTTTATGCCTTCGAGTGATTCGCCTTCAAAGTCGAACACGCCCGGAGTGTCGAGAAGATTTATTTTCATACCTTCATATGTGAAGTTTGCAAGTGCGGTATTTATCGAAAGCTTTCTTGAGATTTCTTCGGAATCGTAATCGCAAACAGTGTTTCCATCAGCGACTTTCCCAAGTCTGTCAGTTGCACCCGCCTGGAAAAGCAGAGCTTCAGCAAGTGAAGTTTTGCCTGAACCTTTGTGACCTGCAAGAGAAATATTTTTAATCTGTACTGTGTTCATAATTTGCCTCCTGATTTATATATATATCTGCCATACCTTTATGGCAATCACGATAAATATATTATATAACCTTTCACAATTTATTTCAATATGTGAAAGTTATTTTCTACATATTATTTTATAACTGATATATTTTTTAGGCTATTATGCACAAACAGTTTTCTACAAATTCCCTTATATATTTAGTTTTATCCTTAATAATGTTAACGTTTCGTTCTGATGTGATTTTTAATTGCCTTTTGTGGTCAGACAATTTTTGTTGTCCAGTCTTCAAGATTCCAGACTTCCGTGGCAACGTCATTATAAAATTCGGGTTCGTGGCTTACCATAAGAACAGTTCCTTTAAATTCCTTTATAGCTCTTTTAAGTTCTTCCTTTGCATCAACGTCAAGATGGTTTGTAGGTTCGTCAAGCACCAGCAAATTTATATCTCTGAGCATAAGCCTGCAAAGCCTTACTTTTGCATTTTCTCCACCCGAAAGAACACGCATTTGTGAAGTAATATGTTCGTTTGTAAGTCCGCATCTTGCAAGAGCCGCTCTTACTTCCGCATTGGTCATTGATGGATATTCATTCCAGATTTCTTCAAGTGCTGTGTTTTCGGAAGGGTTTTCCTCCTGCTCGAAATAGCCGAGTTCGACAAACTGGTCAAGTTCCGTTTCTCCCGAAATAGGCTTTATTATTCCGAGTAATGTTTTAAGAAGCGTGGATTTTCCAAGACCGTTTACACCTCTGACAGCGATTTTCTGATTGCGTTCTACCTGTAAGTTAAGTGGTCTGGTAAGCGGTTCATCATATCCCAAGACAAGATTTTTCGCATCAATAACAACTCTGCCTGTTGTTCTTGCGGGTCTGAAACTGAAAGACGGTTTGATTTTTTCTTTTGCAAGCTGAATAACGTCCATTTTGTCAAGTTTTTTCTGTCTTGACTTAGCCATGTTGGTGGTTGCAACTCTTGCTTTATTTCTTGCGACAAAGTCTTGTAAATCGGCAATTTCTTTCTGCTGTTTCTCGTAAGCCTGTTCAAGCTGTCTTTTTTTCAGTTCATACATACGCATGAAGTCATTGTAATCGCCTGTGTATCTTGTAAGCACGGCATTTTCAACGTGGTATATAACGTTTACCACGCTGTTAAGGAAAGGAATATCATGGGAAACGAGTATAAAGGCATTGTCGTAATTCTGTAGGAAGTTTTTAAGCCATGCTATATGGTTTTCGTCAAGGAAGTTTGTAGGTTCGTCAAGTATAAGTATCATAGGATTTTCAAGCAGTACCTTAGCAAGCAGAACTTTAGCCCTCTGACCGCCCGAGAGTTCGGAAACATCTCTGTCAAGCCCGATTTCACCAAGTCCAAGCCCGTTTGCATATTCAGAAATCTTGCTGTCGATGGTGTAGTAACCACTGTAATCGAGTATTTCCTGAATTTCTCCGACATCTTCCATAATGGTGTTCATTTCGTCTTCCGGGCAATCCGCCATTTTGTCATAAAGTTCGAGCATTTCTTTTTCAAGGTCTGTCAGGTGCTGAAAAGCTTCTTTTAAGACATCATAAATAGTTTTACCTTTTGAAAGAGTGCTGTATTGGTCAAGGTATCCTGTAGTGATATGCTTGCACCATTCAATTTTACCTTCATCGGGCATAAGTTTTCCGGTTATGATATTAAGGAATGTGGATTTACCTTCACCATTAGCCCCCACAAGTCCAACGTGTTCACCTTTCAGAAGTCTGAAAGAAGCATCATTTAAAATTTGTCTTGCACCGAAACCATGTGTAACGTGTTCAACATTGAGTATACTCATTTATTCCTGTTCTCCTTTAATGCTTTCGATATTTATTCCGGATACTTTGAAAACCGATTCGACCAGTGCATTTAACAATATTTTGTCATCTTCATTGTCTGATTTCTGGGTAAATGCACTTTCCGCATCACTTTCAAGCCATTTGAGATTAAAAGGTGTCTTGTCAAGTTCTGTAAATTGTTCAGCCTCACTGAGTCCGCTTGCATACATACCGGTATTAAGACCGGTTGTATAAACGTCATCGAGGAAATTCCGCAATTCTTCTTTGCTCATTTTCATAATTGCCTGATAGTTGTCCATAATGTTTTCAATCCTCCATATACAAAAAATCCTCATAAACTTAAAAGCTTATGAGGATTAAAAGCGGAGAAAGAGGGATTTGAACCCTCGCGACCCTTTCGAGCCCTACTCCCTTAGCAGGGGAGCCCCTTCACCACTTGGGTATTTCTCCATGCGTGAAAAAATAAAAAGCGGAGAGGAAGGGATTCGAACCCTTGTGCCTTTTGGGCAAACGGTTTTCAAGACCGCCTCGTTATGACCACTTCGATACCTCTCCATTTATTAAATTTGTTTTCGTCATGTCCCTGACGACAGTATTTATTTTATCACAGTTAATCGGATTTGTCAAGCCTTTTTCAAAAATTTTTTTAAAAAAGTTTTTTCCTGTTTTTGTATACGTTTTTTTGTCAACCTGCGGTTGCGTTAATTTGCATATAGAAATGTATTGTAATATTTCTTCTGTTAAGTTATAATTTTATCAGAACAAAATCAATTTACAGTTGCAGAGGAAACTGTATATCAGAATATATTGTAACAACTGAGCAGATGCATTATAATATTAAAAGAACGAAAACACTGAATATTTTTTGGAGATGATGAAAAATGACACTTAAAGTTGCGAATAAATTATATGAACTCAGAAAACAAAATAAAATGTCACAGGAAGAACTTGCAGAGAAACTCGGAGTAAGCCGTCAGGCAGTTTCAAAGTGGGAACGTGCGGAAGCTTCGCCGACTACGGACAGTTTAATTCTGCTTGCACAGCTCTATAATATTTCGCTTGATGAACTGCTTGAAATAAATACGGCGAATACATACAGCGATAACAGTGATGATAATGATACGCCGACAGAAAACATTGACGACTTTGAAGATGAAAGCACAGATACGGAAGAAGATGACGGCATAATGTTCTTTACAGGAAACACTTTTCAGGAAAGCAATGATAATGTTCCGTTTATGCAGACCACAGAAAATGATGATGCTTTAGGATTTTTCAGTAGCAATACAGAATACAAAGAATCTGAAGTCCCGCAGTTTTCACAGTCCGAAACAACTTACAGAACATATAATACGGAAAATTACGCCACACCTTCACAAGAACCCGAACGCCCTTATTCTTATGGTAAGAAGACAGGGAAGTTTATAAAGGCTTTTGACCGTTTTTCCAGAACGAATATATTCAAATTCATATTCAGAGGATTTCCGTTTATTCTCGGTATGCTTGAAACATTTCTTTATCTTGCCTCTGACGAATGTATCAATGGCGGATTTCTTGTAGCTTTCTATGTGCTTGCAGTACCGCTGTTTTACCTTACAGTGGCATCACTCAAGCACCGAAACCCGAATATTTTCCCGTATCCGATTGTAAGCATTATTCTCTGCATGATATTTGCCGAAACATTTTCCTATTCGTCAGATACAGATGTACTTATTGTGCTGTTCGTCTTTACAATACCGCTTTACTACATAGCCGTGAACCTTAACCGTGATTTCAAACTTTTCAAGCGTAAGAACAGGAAGTAGACTTTACAGGCAAGCCCCGGTATAAGCAAGTTCCGGGGCCCCCCCCCCCCCAAAGGGGGGGGGGGGCGCCCCAAAAAAAAAAAAGGAAAAAAAAAAAGGTGGTTATAAAAAAAAAAAAAAAAATTATTTAATTTGATTTGT
>URWK01000090.1 GCA_900551505.1 uncultured Ruminococcus sp.
GTAATAATAGGTTTATTAATAAAATTGATGAATCATATCTTTATGAAAAACTTAAAAACTCTAAATATAAGTACCTTGTTCAGATTAAGCCAGATATTATCTTGGAAAAATTGAGTACGTTCATCAATACTCGTTTCACCTATGTAACATATGAAAATCCAGAATTACTAGGAGAAGAAATAGTTTATTCAGAAGATAAAATAAGTGATGAACTTCTCTTTTTCTTAAATAGTTTATAATTTATAAAATATAGATATAGTGTGTTTTCACTATATCTATATTTTTTTATCTTTTAAGGAGGATACTTATGCTGAAAAACAAATTCGGTAAGAAGGCAGTTGCAGCAGTAATGGCTGCAGCAATGACCGTTTCCGCAACTGCAATGGGTCTGTCTTCCATTACCGCAAGTGCCGCTGCAACCGGCTTTGAAGAATTCGGTGCTGGTACTTTTAACGATGGTGTTGGTCTGCCGTGGCATATCTGTGAAAGTGCTACTGGTACCATGAAGTTTGAAGTGGCAAATGGCTGCTACAACATCCTGATCACCAATCCGGGTGGTTTGTCCAACAACGGTGAAGGTCGTTGGGACTGCCAGTTCCGTCACAGAGGTCTTACAATCCAGAGCGGTCACACATACCGTATTACATACAGCGTAAAGGCAAGCAACAGCGGTCATATGTACGCTAAAATCGGTAACATGGTTAAGGATGACCAGGAACTTTGGCACGGTAACGGTACTGTTCTTAATATGCAGACTCTTGATACAACAGCTTCACAGGCTGATGTTGAAGCAGCTCTTAAGAGTGCTTCTCCTTCAGGTCAGACTATTGAATACGGTCAGGGTTGGGACAACTGGAAGAACGTTGAAATCCCTGCTAACAAGTGGGTAACATATGCTTATGAATTCCAGGCAACAGAAACTGTTGAAGGTACAGCAGAATACACATTCCACTTTGGCGGTACAGGTCAGTACACAGAAAGAGAATGCTTCCCGGCAGGAACAACTCTCCAGTTCGATAACATGGCTCTCGTTGACATGACAGACGACCAGTCAGACTATGTTACTCCAGACCCATATGTAAGAAACGAAATCCTCGTTAACCAGCTCGGTTATACAGTAGGTCTCGAAAAGAAGGCTACAATGGTTGATGACAGCACATCACCAAAGACTTTTGAAATCAAGACTAAGGATGGCGAAACAGTTTACACAGGCAAGTCAACTCCAATGGGTGCAGACGCAGAATCAGGCGACAGCGTTCATATCCTCGACTTCTCAGACTTCGATGTTGAAGCCGGTGAAGACTGGGTAGACGGTGCTGAAGAAAACGGTGCTTACTACATTGAATGCGATGGCAAGAAGTCATACAGATTCAACATTGCCGGTACAGCAAAGAAGAACTGGCTCTATGACGGAATGCTCTCAAATGCTCTTAACTACTACTATCAGAACCGTTCAGGTATTGATGTTGAAGCTAAATACATCACTTCAGGCGACCCGACAACTCTCGCTCACAAGGGCGGTCACAATCCTGACGTTGCTTACATTCAGACAGAATGGATTAAGGCTTACAAGGGCGATGGCTCAGACATTCAGAAGAGCAATGGTACTCTCGATGTAACAGGCGGTTGGTACGATGCAGGTGACCACGGTAAATACGTTCTTAACGGCGGTATTTCAGTTTGGACACTCCAGAACATGTACGAAAGAGAACTTGTAAAGAATGGTAACGCAGACAAGTTCGGCGATGGTTCAATGGTTATCCCTGAAAACTCAAATGGTACACCTGACCTTCTCGATGAAACAAAGGTTGAAATGGACTTCTTCCTCAAGATGCAGAGAGAAGACGGCATGGTTTACCACAAGATGCACGACTACAAGTGGACAGGACTTGCTGTAAGACCTACAGAAGATACACTTACTCGTATTGTTAAGCCGGTTACAACAGCAGCTACTCTCAACCTTGCAGCAGCAGCAGCACAGGGCTACAGACTTTGGAAAGATGTAGACTCAAGCTATGCAGATACTCTTCTTGCAGCAGCTAAGAAGGCTTACACAGCAGCTAAGGCTAATCCGGACCTTCTTGCTCCTCTTGACCAGGCAATCGGTGGTGGTGCTTACGGTGATACATATGTAGACGATGACTTCTACTGGGCAGCTTGCGAACTCTACGCATCAACAAAGGATACTTCATACTACAATGACCTCAAGGGCTATGCAAACCCTAACGATACAACAGGCAAGGATAAGGCATTCTCAATCACAACAAATCTTACCGGCGGTGAAAACAGCGGTTCTAAGACATCATTCAACTGGGGTTGTACTTCAGGTTGTGGTACTCTTACACTTTCACTTTATCCGGACCTTCTCTCAGCTGATGAAAACGCTCAGGTTAAGAGTGCTATCACAGCAGCTGCTGATGAATACATTGATATCGAAAACTCACAGGGTTACGGTATTCCTTACAAGGGAACATCATTCACTGACGAAACAAACGCTCCTGGCGTAGTATTCGAAGGTTATGAATGGGGTTCAAACTCAATGGTAGTAAACAATGCTATCGTTATGGCTTATGCTGCTGACCTTTCAGAAACTCCTGACAAGTATGCAAACGGTGTCGTTTCAGCTATGGACTATGTCTTCGGACGTAACCCACTTGAATATTCATATGTAACAGGCTACGGCGAACACCACACCACATATCCACATCACCGTTACTGGTCATGGATTCTCGATAAGAGCTTCCCACTTGCTCCTGCAGGCGTTCTCTCAGGTGGTCCTAACTCAGGTATGCAGGACCCATGGATTAAGGGTGCCGGCTACAAGGTTGGCGAACTTGCTCCACAGCTTTGCTACCTCGACCACGTTGAATCTTGGTCAACAAACGAAGTTACAATCAACTGGAACGCTCCGTTTGCTTGGCTTGTAAGCTACATGGAAGACTATAAGCCAACAGGTGCAACAGACCCGGACAATACAACAACTACAACTACCACAACAACTACAACTTCTACAAGTGACACAACCACAACAACTTCTTCTACATCTGGTACAACAAGTGGTTCTTCTACAAGCGGTTCAACAGGCGACAGAAAACCTGGTGACGTAAACTGTGATGGTAAGGTTAACATTGCTGACCTCTTCGCACTCGCTCAGAACATCGCAGCTCTCAGCGACCTCACAGAACAGGGTAAGGCAAACGCAGACGTTACAGGCGACAGCAAGGTTAACATCGCTGACCTCTTCAAACTCGCTCAGTACATTGCACAGCTCATCGACTATTCTGAACTTAAGTAATTCGGTTACTGAATAATATAAGCTGATTTCAGCCCCTTTCGAGATTTCGGAGGGGGCTTTTTTTGCCTGAAATATTTTTTTCTGATTTTTTCGGAAAGGTGTTGAAATTTTCACAAAACAGTTGTATAATAAGTATATATTAATAATTATGGGGTGTGGATATGCAAGAGTTTTACTTTATATATTCGTTTGATATTAGTTGCAATGGTATCGGTGTATATAGTCATAATTCTAACCCATTAAATAACTGTAATGTACTGTAACCACTACCTATAACATGGTTGCAGTTTTTTATTGTTCAGAAAAGTTTCCGCTTTTGCAGTGATAACATATCGTGATGGAGGATTGAAAAATGTCAAAAAAAGTCGCAATTATTATGGGCAGTGACAGCGATTTGCCTGTAGTTAAGGATGCTGTAAAGGAACTTAAAAAATTCAATGTTCCTTATGAAGTTCATGTAATGTCAGCACACAGAACACCTGAACAGGCAAGCGAATTTTCAAAAAATGCGGTTAAAAACGGTTTCGGAGTAATTATTTCTGCTGCCGGAAAAGCTGCACACCTTGGAGGAGTTCTTGCAGCTCACACTATTTTGCCGGTAATCGGCATTCCAATCAAGTCTTCGACACTTGACGGACTTGATGCACTTCTTGCCACAGTTCAGATGCCGAAGGGTATTCCTGTAGCAACTGTTGCCATTGACGGTGCGGGAAATGCCGGTATTCTTGCAGTGCAGATGCTGGCACTTTCAGACCCTGAACTTGCCGAAAAACTTGAAACCATGAAGAAAGATATGGCTGATGCGGTTGTCGAAAAAGACAAGAAAATTCAGGCAATGATTGAAGAAATATAAGAATATTTGGAGGTATATCACAATGAAAAATTTACAGAAAACAGAACAGATGTATGAAGGTAAGGCTAAAAAGGTTTTCGCAACAAATGACCCGAACCTCGTAATCGTTGACTACAAGGACGATGCGACAGCTTTCAACGGTGAAAAGAAAGGCACTATCCACAACAAAGGTATCATCAACAACAAGGTTACAAATCACCTTATGAAGCTCCTCGAAAAAGAAGGTATTCCGACACACTTTGTTGAAGAAATTTCAGACCGTGAAACAATCGTAAAGAAAGTTTCCATCGTTCCTCTTGAAGTTATTGTAAGAAACATCACAGCAGGTTCTCTCGCAAAAAGACTCGGACTTGACGAAGGCATCAAGCTTTCACAGACCGTTCTTGAATACTGCTACAAAGATGACGACCTTGGCGACCCGATGGTAAATGAATACCACATTATGGCTATGCAGTGGTGTACAAAGGAAGAGCTTGACACAATTGCAAACTATGCACTTAAAATCAATAAATTCCTCACAGCATACCTCAAAGACCTTAACATCGAACTCATCGACTTCAAGCTTGAATTTGGTAAGACTTCAGATGGCACAATCGTTCTCGCAGATGAAATTTCTCCTGATACTTGTCGTTTCTGGGACAGCGTTACAAAAGAAAAACTTGATAAGGACAGATTCAGAAGGAACCTTGGCGGCGAAGAAGACGCTTATAAGGAAATCATGAAAAGACTTCTCGGCGAATAATTACTGATTAAGCAATTGAATATTATCGAAAAGTGAAGCGACTAAAAACTTCACTTTTCAATTAATAATCAGAAATTCAGTATCAGCAAAATCTTTACTCAAGGTATATTATGGCATTAAGGAGAGTTAATTAATGTTTGATAAAATAAATGAGGAATGTGGAGTTTTTGGCATATACAGTCCGAAAACCTGCGATGTTGCGGCAAAAGCATACATGGCACTCTATGCACTCCAGCACAGAGGACAGGAAAGTTGCGGAATAGTTGTCAATGACAGGGGCGTATTTACGGGACATAAAGACCTCGGACTTGTTCCGGAAGTATTTACTGCCGAAAATCTTGACAAACTCGGAACAGGTAATATTGCCGTAGGTCATGTGCGTTATTCGACAACAGGTAAGCCAAATGTTATAAATGCCCAGCCTCTCACCGTTCGCCATGTAAAAGGTTCTCTTGCAATAGCACACAACGGAAATCTTGTAAATGCAAGGGAACTTCGTGAACAGTACGAACTTAAAGGAGCTATCTTCCACACCACGAATGATACGGAAGTAATTTCCTATGTTGTGACCGAAATGCGTCTTTCCACCCCTTCAATAGAAAAAGCAGTTGAACAAGCCATGTACAAAATCAAGGGGGCTTACTCGCTCGTGGTAATGTCGCCGAAAAAACTCATCGTGGCAAGAGACCCCCAGGGCTTCAAACCGCTTTGCATAGGAAAATGCAATGATGGTTCGGTTGTTGTCGCTTCGGAAAGTTGTGCATTGGACAGCATTGATGCAACTTTTGAAAGAGATATTAAGCCGGGCGAAATAGTTGTAATTGATGAAAATGGCATACGTTCAATTAATACCCATTGTGGTCAGAAGACAAGTATGTGCGTATTTGAATATATTTACTTCGCAAGACCGGACTCAATTATTGAAGGCGTGAGCGTTCACAAGGCAAGAATGAAAGCCGGTGAAATTCTCTGGAATGAACACCCTGTTGAAGCAGATGTT
>URWK01000091.1 GCA_900551505.1 uncultured Ruminococcus sp.
CCATGTAAACACATCTGTCGTTGTGTATATGTCAGCATTTATATGCCTCGTAATCGGTGCAGTCATAAGAAAAAGTCACCTTCACTTCTCGACTTTCATAGCGTCATTAATCTGCGGTGTGGGCTTCGACCTCTGGCAAACCGTCTTCGCAAATCTTGCACCCGAAAGCGTTATTGCCAGGTGCATAACATTCGTTCTCGGAATGAGTGCTTCCGCATTCGGAATTGCTCTTTGCATGACTTCGGGCTTGCCGAACAATCCGACTGACGACCTTGTAGTTGCAATGAGAGAAAAAAACATCGGTATCACAAGGGCTAAAATGACTGTTGACATTACCGCCTGCGTACTTGCGTTTCTCATTCACGCTTCAATCGGTATCGGAACAGTAATTCTCATGTTCTGCCTCGGCCCTGCTGTAAACCTCGCTTACAAGTTCATCAACAATGTTCTTCTCCGTTCCTCTAATGTGAACGTATTGCAACAACAGGATTAAGCGATGACGCTTTAAGTGCCGGAACTATCCCGAAAATTACTCCGGTTACAGTCGAAAAGATTATTACAGAAAGCACTGAAACCGGATTAATATATACATCTATATCAAACAGAATACAACCGGTTATCACGGTCAGTATTCCCAAACCTCCTCCAAATACTCCGCCAGAAACGGATATTAACAGACTTTCCCCCAAAAATTCTGAAATAATATCCGTTTTCCTTGCTCCTATGGCTTTCTTTATACCTATTTCACGGGTTCTTTCGTTAACTGCCGACATCATGGCAGTCATCGAGGAAATTCCTGAAATAATTACGGAAATACCTGCAACGGCGGTCATTGAACAGCTTACTACTTTCATCAGAGAAGTAAGCTGTTTTTTTTGCGTTAAAAGATTACTCACTTCAACGGTTCTGAGATTATCAGACAATTTCTTTTCTATACTCTTTTCGGTATTTATATTTGCCTGTGCCTTGACGGCTATAACATCAAAATCGTTTTTCTGTGAAATGTCGCTGAAAGTAGTATAGGGAATATATACAAAGCTTGGAATCGAACCGCCTAAAGAAGACTGCAACATACTTACACCATTGTCCACAACTCCGACTGCTTCAAATTCTTCACTCATATTCCCGAAACCAAGTGTTATCTTCATTCCTGTAATATCCGCCGTCCCATAAGTTTCCTCCGCAACGTCCCTGTCAATCATACACACTTTGCTGTGTGAAATCAAATCGCCCGCATTTATTTTTCTTCCGCTCACAACTTTCAGTTCTATAACTTCGTCCGCATTCTCATCTACTCCCCACAACATTCTGTCAGTTTCGTTATCATCGGGCATTATCTGTTTAAGTGTTACGCTCATCAACGGCATGGCGTTTTCCACAAAATCCATACTCTTTAACTGCTCTACATCATTTTCCTGCAATCCGCCGTTCTGACTTGAAACAATTATGCTTTCCATGCCCATTGATTTTAACTTCTCGTCAACAAGGTTTTCGCCTATGTCCCCTACCGCCGAAATCACCACTACCGCAAAAACCCCCACCGCTATTCCGCACACGGTAAGGAATGACCTTTTTATTTTCAGAACAATATTTTTCATCTTCTAAGTATCTCCCGACTAATCGTTTATCTTGACATATTTACCCTCTCTGAAATTTTCGTTTTCGGGCAACAATAATTTCTCGCTTACTGCGACCCCCGAAACGGCTTCTATTCCGTCAGGTGTTTCCCTGCCCGTGACAATAGTTCTCTTTTCGGCTTTTCCGTCAGCGAAAACATAAACATATTCGGAATTGTCGTTATCTTTTTTAAGTGCTTCATACGGAACTGCGGTAATCTTTTCAGCATCTGAAATAAAAATTCTGGTTTCTGCCGTATATCCGCTACGGATAGAACCGTCTTTCTCATTAACCTTTATCGCCACCCTTACAAAGCTGTCTGCTCCCTCGCTTTCGGCATTTTCGGCTATCGAAAGCAATTCGCCCGTATAAGTTTCCGCAAATCCCCTGCCCTTTATCTCTGCTTCCTGACCCTCTTTCAAGTCCTTTACATATTCTTCCGAAACTACACCGTTTATAATATATCCGTCTTCCAAATTCCCGGTAACAACGCCTTTTACCCTGACACTTTCCTTATACATAATTTCCTGAGCCTGTGTAAACTCCGCTCTCTGAAAAAAATCTTCCGTCCTTTCGGGCAACAATGCCGATATTCCCAACGAGAAGACCGCCGACAATACTAATGTAATAACTATTTTCTTCATTCGCTTAAGCTCTCCTTTATATTACTTTCTGTTTATTATTCTGTTTTATTTACCGGAAATTATTCATATACTCCGTCTGCTCACCGAAAAATATTTTATGTGCAACTCCTCTAAAATACATTGCCCTTATGTCAACAAAATATTGACTTTGACAAAAAACAATGTTATAATAAACGTTGTAATCTATTATATAATTAAATATAACGGAGGTTTTGTAAAAAATGGACAAAAAGAAGATTATTTCAGCTATCGTATCTGCTTCAATCTTTGCTTCATGCTTTGCAGTAATGCCCGTAAATGCCGAAAGTTCAGAAGTCTTCAATGACGGCTTTGAAACAGGTTATAACGGCTGGGCTTCAAGAGGCGATGCAAACCTTGAAGTAGTTTCGGGTATATCACATTCCGGTGACAGCTCTCTTAAAGTTACCGGAAGAACTATTGCATGGCACGGTGCTTGCTGTGCGAAAGTCCTTGAATTACAGCCTGGCAAGACTTATGATTTAAGTGCCTGGGTAATGTATGAAGAAGGTAATCAGAATGAACAATTTAATCTCAAGTTACTTTACAAGGATGCTAACGGAAAAGAAAATTACAAGGACATTGCAAGCGTAAACGCTTCCAAAGGTCAGTGGGCTGAAATCAAACGTTCAAGTTACACTGTCCCATCTGATGCAACAGGCGTTACTATTTATGTTGAAACTCCTTCAAGCCTTATAGACTTCTACATAGATGATATTTCAGCATACGGCGACCCTATTGATTATGACAGTCTTTCGGAAGGTTTCTCGGATGACTTTGAAAACGGTAACGGCGGTTGGAGCGGACGAGGTTCAGCTACTTCGACAATCGTAACAGACGAAAGCCATTCAGGCACTCACTCACTTTACACAACAGGCAGAAAACAAATCTGGAACGGTGCTATCTCAAATAAAACCTTGAATATCTATGCAGGTCACTATTACAAATTCGGCGGTTGGGTAATGTACAACGATGACAAGTGGGGCGACACTCACAAGTTCTCTATCAATCTCCAGTACCAGCAGAACGGCAAGGAAGTTTACTATACAGCAGGAAACGTTGTAGCTACCAAGGGCGAATGGGCTTATGTGGAAGCTGAATATATTCTTCCGAAAGATGCTTCAAACTTTTCTATATACTTCCAGACAGGCTGGGTTCCCGATGCTTCTTTAACAGATGAAGACTTGATGGACTTCTATATTGATGATATTACGGCGGAAAGACTTCCCGACCCTGAAATTCAGTCCGACATTGCTTCCCTCAAAGATGTCTATGCAGATTACTTCAAGTTAGGTTGTGCTGCTTCCGCTACGGAACTTGCACCTGACGTTACTAAAGACCTTATCAAGAAACATTATAACAGCTTCACATTCGGAAACGAGCTTAAACCTGACTCAACACTTAACTATGATGCAACTGTCAAGTATATGCAGGAACATGACGGTGACCAGACTAACCCGCAGATTTCACTCGCTTCCGCAAAATCACAGCTTGAATTTTGCCGTGATAACAACATTCCTGTAAGAGGTCATTGCCTCGTATGGCACAGCCAGACACCTGACTGGTTCTTTAAGGAAAACTACGACCCGGACGGCGATTGGGTTTCAAAAGATGTAATGATTCAGAGAATGGAAAATTACATTAAGAATATCATGACTACAATTGCAGAAGAATACCCGACAGTTGAATTTTACGCTTGGGACGTTGTAAATGAAGCTTTCACAGACAGCGGTACAGTAAGACCCGCCGGTTCAAATAATGCCGTAGACGGTCAGTCTGCCTGGGTAAGCGTATTCGGCGACAACAGCTTTATTGATTACGCATTTGAATTTGCAAGAAAATACGCACCTGAAAACTGCAAGCTTTTCTACAATGATTACAACGAATACACTCCTGCAAAACGTGATGCTATTTGCGAAAAGGCTAAGGAACTTAAAGAAAAGGGACTTATTGACGGTATCGGTATGCAGTCACACATAAAGATGTCTTACCCGTCAATTGCTCTTTATCAGGAAGCTATTCAGAAATACAGCGACCTCGGACTTGAAGTACAGATTACAGAACTTGACATTGACCAGAAGAACAATGACCGTTCTTCACAGCTTGAACTTGCTAAGCGTTATCAGGAAATATTCTCAATGTACAAGAAAATGAAAGATGACGGTGCAAATATTACCGCTGTTGTACTTTGGGGTATCACGGATTCTACAAGCTGGATTGGCGGTTATCCGTTACTTTTCAACAAGAACTATCAGGCTAAGGATGCTTTCTATGCAGTTGTGGACACAGATTCGGAATTACAGCTTATAAATACTGTTTCAGCCGTTGAATACGGAAGTGCTGACGAACTTAAAAAAGCTTTTGAAGTACAGGCAGAAAATGTTTTCGGTGATGTTGCTACATTCAAACTTGCTTGGAAAGAAAATATTCTTAATATTCAGATTACAGCAAAGAAAGACATTAAATCGCTCCGCTTCGTAACTGATGCCGAAACTACTGCAACAGCTTCGGACTATTCACTTAAGGCAGGTGAAACAGGCGAATATTCAATACCTTTCACAAGTGTTCTTTCTGAAATAAAGGATTTCGGTTTTGACATTATCGCAGACGGAAAAGCATGGAATGACCTTTCCGCAACCGCTGACAATTACACAGGCAATTACGGACTTATCAATACTGTTTCTATGCCTGCTTACACGGAAGCCGTAAAGGGTACTCCTGAAATTGACGGTCAGATTGATGCCGGATGGGCAGATGCGAATACAATTGATGTAAATGTTTTAACCCTTGGTCAGAACCCCGCTACTGCAAAAGTTAAAACTCTCTGGGACGAAAATTATATTTATGTGCTTGCGGAAGTCAAAGACCCTGTTCTTAACAAGGACAACATAAACGCTTATGAACAGGACAGCTTTGAAGTGTTCTTTGACGAAAACAATAACAAAACTTCCGCTTACCAGAGTGATGATATTCAGTGCCGTATAAACTTCGACAATGAAAAGAGCGTTACAGACGGACTTTCTACAGACAATTTCATTTCCGCTACTTCAAAGACAGATGACGGATACATTGTTGAAGTTGCAATCCCTTACACAATTGCAAAGTTTACCGCAGGTCAGGTTGTCGGTTTCGATGCTCAGGTTAATGATGCTGATGCAAGCGGTGCAAGAACCGGTATAAGCAACTGGAGCGACCTCACAGGGCTTGGATATACAAATACTTCACAGTATGGCGTTCTCAAGCTTGTAGGCGATAATGGCGGAGATGTTCCTACACCTTCAACAGACAAGAAGGGCGATGTAAATTGTGACGGAAAAGTCAATATCGCTGACTTGTTCATGCTCGCACAGCAAATTGCAGGTATCGAAGTTACAATCACTGACCAGGGTATGAAAAACGCAGATGTAACCGGTGATTCTTCTGTAAATATCAGTGACCTTTTCAAACTCGCTCAATATATCTCAGGTTTAACTACACTTTAATTTTAACCGTAAATTTAAACATGGGGGCGCGGGGCCGCCACAACAACCACGCCCGCCCCCGGAGTACGAAAAAAAAAAATCAAACCACCGAACTGCGCTAATTTTTTGTATATAAATTAGCG
>URWK01000092.1 GCA_900551505.1 uncultured Ruminococcus sp.
AAAAAAAAAAACAAAAATCTGTTGCCCCAAAGGCGCTAAAAAAAAAAAAAAAAAAAAAAAAATAATTGTGGGGGGCCCCCCCCCCCCGCGGCCCCCCCCCCCCGAAAATATAAAGGGCTGTGCGGGAAGCACAGCCCATAGTTTTTATAAATTATTCGCTTACATATGGAAGAAGAGCGATATGTCTTGCTCTCTTGATAGCAACTGTAAGTTCACGCTGATGATATGCACAAGTACCTGTTACACGTCTTGGAAGAATCTTAGCTCTTTCAGTGATGCATTTTCTGAGTCTTGCAACATCTTTATAATCAATCTTTTCAATTCTGTCAGCACAGAACTGGCAAACCTTTTTACGAGGTCTTTTCTGACCTCTTGGTGCTCTGTTTTCTCTTTCCATTTAAGGAACCTCCTATCAAATCAGGTCGTATAATCAGAACGGCACTTCGCCGTCACTCAGAATTTCTTCAAAATCAGAGAGGCTACCACTTTCAAAATGGTCGGGCTGAACTTCCTGCGGAGAACTCATATTCTGCGGGTTCTGTTGAGAAATGTTATTGTCCTGCTGGAAACCGCCGTTGTTATTCGGCTGATAACCATTATTCTGCTGGAAATTACCGCTGTTGTTTGGCTGAAAATTGCCATTATTATTAGGTTGATAACCGTAGTTGTTCGGCTGGTAATTGTAATTCGGAGCATAACCGTTGTTGTTCGGCTGGTATCCGTTAGGCTGATAGCCGTTGCCGTTCATATTGTCATCGGATTTGCTGCCGACAAAACTTACATTGTCAGCAACGATATTGCATGAATAATGTTTAACGCCGTTCTGGTCTGTATAGTTGTCATTCTGAACTTTACCTTCAACGAGAATTAATTTCCCTTTAGTAAAATATCTGCTTACAAATTCAGCGGTCTGACGAAAGGTTGAAACACGGAAAAAGTCAGTCTGTTTCTCCTGACCGTTTTTTGCGTATCCTCTGTCAACGGCAATGCTGAATCTACAGAATGAAACACCGCTTGCAGACTGTGAAAATTCAGGGTCTGCGGTAAGGCGACCGATAAGAATAACTTTGTTGAAAGACATCTGTTGCCCTCCTCTCTTGATTTCGTAAATAGTTTTTTAATTCAGGTTTATCACTCAGGCAACTGTAACGAGTGAACGAAGAACTCCGTCTGTAATCTTGAGGACTCTTTCAAGTTCCCTAGGGAGTTCAGGCTTAGCTTCAAATGTGTAAAGAACATAGTAGCCTTCTGTTTCGTCATTGATTTCATAAGCAAGCTTACGTTTGCCCCATGTGTTGATTTCGGAAACAGTACCTTCTGTTTCGATAAGAGCCTTGAACTTTTCAACGAGTTCCTTAATCTTGTCTTCGTCCTGCTTAGTATTGAGAACGAGCATAAGTTCGTATTTTTCTGAAATTTTTGCCATGTTCGGCACCTCCTTCTGGATTTCACCGGCAGAACATACCGGTAAGGAATATTAAATAATTTGTGAAAATCCGTAACGAAAATAATTACGGACAAACTAATATACATTATACATTATAATCTGGAAGATGTCAAGCTGTTAAAAGAATTTTTTAAATATAACCGATAATTATTCAGTTTTATTCAGAGTGCCGTGTGAAAGAGCCTTGAGGTAAGCGTTTATGAAGCCGTCAATATCGCCGTCCATTACAGCGGAGATATTACCGTTTTCAAAGCCTGTTCTGTGGTCTTTCGCAAGGGTGTAGGGCATGAATACATAAGAGCGAATCTGAGCCCCCCATGCGATTTCTTTCTGAACGCCCTTGATGTCGGAAATCTTTTCGAGGTGTTCTCTTTCCTTGATTTCCACGAGTTTTGAGATAAGCATTTTCATAGCGTATTCTCTGTTCTGAAGCTGGCTTCTCTGTGTCTGACAAGCCGTTACGATACCTGTCGGAATATGTGTAAGTCTTACGGCTGAACTGGTCTTGTTAATGTGCTGACCGCCCGCACCGCTTGCCCTGAACACGTCCATCTTGATATCTGACGGGCTTATTTCAACGCTTGTGTCGTCAGCGATTTCCGGCATAACTTCCACGGCGGAGAAAGAAGTGTGTCGTCTTCCGGAAGCGTCAAAAGGTGAAATTCTTACAAGTCTGTGTACACCGTTTTCGGACTTGAGGAATCCGTAAGCATTCATACCCTTTACGAGCATTGAAGCACTTTTCAAGCCTGCTTCGTCACCGTCAAGGTAGTCAAGCAGTTCGACAGTGAAATTGTGGCGTTCAGCCCATCTGTTATACATTCTGTAGAGCATTTCAGCCCAGTCCTGAGCTTCCGTACCGCCCGCACCTGCATGGAAAGTTACGATTGCATTGAGTGAATCGTATTCACCCGTGAGCAGTGTAGCAAGTTTTTCTTCTTCAAGCTTTTCCTTGAATTTTTCTGCTTCGCTTACGATTTCGTCAATACTGCTGTCATCGTCTTCTTCAATGGAAAGTTCGATAAGTGCGATAGTGTCTTCGAGCATATTGGAAAGCTTTTCGAGTGATTCAATCTTTGATTCAAGGTTTCTGGTTCTCTGCATAACTTTCTGGGAATTTTCAACATTGTCCCAGAATCCGTCCATAGCTATCTGTTGGCGGAGTTCTTCAAGTTCTCTGTTTGCCCCGTCTATATCCAATACATCGTGAAGTTCCTTAATCTGTGGTCTGTAGCCTGCTAATTCAACTTTAAGTTCGTCTAATAAAACCATATAAAACAAAACTCCTTTCAAGTCTTAAATAGGTTATCATTAATGCATATCTCTTTTATTATACTACAAAACAAAGCCTTATGCAATTATTTTTGAAAGAAAAACGTTGCAATGCGGAAACATACAAGTAAAACGTGAAACCGCTTGAAACAAATATATTTTTGTGATATAATAGCCTTTAACAAACGAAAGGAGAGAAAAATATGGCTGATTATATCAATGAAAAATGTATTTCATGCGGAAAAGAGTTTACTAAAGATGATGATGTAGTTGTCTGCCCTGAATGTGGGACACCTTACCATAGAGGATGTTACGAAAAAGAGGGCAAGTGTATTAATAATGAACTTCACGAAAAGCATAGTGTGTGGAAGCCCGAAGTTAAAGAACACGAAGAAACTGAAAAAATTGTCTGCAAGAACTGTGGTGCGGAAAATCCGAAAGAAGCTTTATTCTGCAATAAGTGCGGTACAGGTCTTCAATATGATGATATACCACAAGATTTCATAGGAATAGAATTAAATCCGAATGAAGAATGTTTCGGGTTCAACCCTGATGAAGACTTTGACGGTGTTAAGCTTTCCGAGATTGCGAAATATGTAAAGAGCAACAGGTTGTATTTTATCTCGCATTTCAAGCGTATGAAAGATACAGACAAAAAATTTTCACTGAACCTCCTCTGCATCTTTTTCCCTCAGTTTTTCTTTGCAAACCGTAAATGTTATGGTTGGTCATTTTTCACTGTGCTTCTTATCTCGCTGATTTCGATACCAAATATTATAGTACAGTTTGCGGAAACAGGCGTAATGGGCGAACTTCTTTCGGCAGTGAAGATTAATTCAAGCTTATTCAGCGGTATGATGGTCGGTTCAACCATACTCAATTATATATCAATAATTTTTTTCGGACTGTTCGGGAACTATATCTATTACAAGCACGTTATAAAGAATATAAAGCGGATAAAGGCAGAAGGCGGACAGCTTGAAACAAGCGGAGGCACGAAGTTCATAAACGTTATTTTCGTGATAATGTTGCAAATAATATTTGAACTCGCATTTATTTTCATATACTCTAAATTGTCAGCTCTTGGGGCGTAAATAGTTTCTGTATGTACGGAGAAGGGCATTTTCTGACCTGAAAATCATAAAAAATCGTAATTTCTGCAATTTCGGATTAATGCATAAAAATAAGATGAAATAGTAGAAAATGTTGTAGATAATCACAAAAACGCTTCGTGTCGTAACTGAAAATTATATAAAATTTTTCACCAAAGATGTTTTAAAATAATTATTTGTTAACACTATTACAAGTTTGTAACCCATTGTGTATAAAGGTAACATAATGTTAACAAATTAAATGAAACTCTGTGTTATAATATTGACCGTGGCTTATATCAGGGTATTATGTCACATGATAATATATTCCGGAACCTGGGGAGATTTTCGGAATATGAGTTTTGAAAAACGAAGTTTCTATTAAATATTTGTATATTTGACGCAGAATAAAAGAAAGGTGACTACCAAATAAAAATTTTTGATTTTGAAAGGAACGATTACCAATGAAGCGTATTAAAAGAGCTGTAGCTGCAATTCTGACAGCTGTTATAACATTAACTGCCGTTTCCGCACAGGGATTTGCGGTTTCCGCATCGGGCAATGAATATAAGACCTGGATGCAGAGTGACAGCAGATGGAAAACAAAGCAACTCGGTACAAGCGGTTACACAATGTCTTCAATAGGCTGTGTTGTTACTTCTCTTTCCATGCTTATAGTTCACGCAGGAGCAAGAGATGAAAATAATTTCAATCCGGGTGTACTTTGCGATTTTCTCAGTGCAAACGGAGGATTCGACAGCACAGGCGGTATTTACTGGAATGCACCGTCAAAGCTTATTGACAGCTTCTCATATGTAAGCGGCGGAGCTCTTACAGGTTCTCAGGAACAGAAAGTTGCCACAGTGGCATCATACATAAATCAGGGTTATTATGTTCTCGTTGCGGTAAACAACGGCGGACACTGGGTAGCAGTTGAAGGCGTAAGCGGTAATGATATTAAGATGATGGACCCTGCCAAGTCTTCCACAAGTCTGTTTTCTTCATACAGTGCAAGCGGTGTTTCTCAGGTCAGAGTCTTCAAAGTAGGCAATTCAACACCTGCACCCGTTGTAACAACACAGGCTACAACGGTTACAACTCCTGCACCTGCAACAACAGTTACAACAACCACCACACCTGCACCGGTTGTTACTACAACAACTACTACAACCACACCTGCACCGGTTGTTACAACAACAACAACTACTACTACAACTTCAGAAGAACCGGCATGGACAGATACAGAACCGGTTACAACAACTACTTCTGAAGAACCTGCAACACAGAAACCCGAATACAGACCGGAAACCACAACTACAGAAGAACCGTCCTGGACAACCGCAACAGAACCTGTTCAGACTACAACAACAGTTCCACAGTGGACAGCACCTGCAACAACTGAAACAACAGTTGCTTCAAAGTACACAACAGGAACATATCTTATACTTGACGATATGAACCTCCGTGCGAAGCCTGACGACAGTTCAGAAAAGACAGGTCTTGTAACAGGCATGGTTGAAGTTCCTGTAATCAGCGTTTCAGGCGACTGGGGCAAGGTTATATTCAAGGATATGGTAGGCTGGATTCATCTCGGATATTCCGAAAAACTCAGTGATACTGTTAAATATCCTACAGGAATTTACATGACAAATGCGAACCTTAACTACAGAAAGGACGCTACAGTCAATTCCGATACATACGGCATTATTCCGGCAGGCACAACAATAACCGTTATTGAAGTAAAGAACGGTTGGGGCAAGATTACATACAAGAATCAGACAGCATGGTGCAGCCTTGAATATGCGGATTATCAGACCGCAAACATTTCCACACTTTACGGTTCAATCACAGATAATGCTGAAAATATGTCATTTGACCACTGCAAAGTTTATGCAGATGTTTCAAAGCTTATCACAATAAAAGCTTAATTTGAAAGATACTTAAAACGAAATATATTTTATTTGAGGCGACCCCCCAAAAACGGCCGGGGCCCAAAAATTAATAACGGCCCGAAAAAAATTTTTTTGGTTTTTTTTTTTTT
>URWK01000093.1 GCA_900551505.1 uncultured Ruminococcus sp.
CCCGGAAAAACTTATCTCACCTCAAAAATTCTTATGTTTTCGGGAGCTACTGAAACTTCACTGAGTATAATGTCCTTTATGGAAGCCGCTTCGCCTGCGTCAAGCCCTTCTGTTTTAAGCACTACCTTTGCATTCGTTCCGTCAAGGTACACTACACAGTCTTCATAACCCTTTGACTTAACCAGCGATTCAATATTGCCCTCACTCTCGATAAGCTTTGAAAGTTTTACCGCTTCAAGAGCCTTTGAAACCATTTCGTCTTCCGTAAGGTCGCCGCCTCCCATTATTGTCTGCAAGGTCTGGACTGCATTGTCATGACTTGTCATTTTTTCGAGCCTTGCCTGAGAAAAGTATTCTTCCGCTGACATATCGCCCTGTTCATCAACTTGTTGTTCGGGTTGTTCTTCCACGATGTTTCCTGCTTCCGAAACAACATTTTCAGCGGTATTGTTTTCTTCCTCTGCCTTGTTCTGTGTCAGGTCTTCACCGTTTACGAATTTCGTATCACCGTAATTCTCTGTCTTCTCATCTCCCCCTATCGCCTCAAGGCTCTGTGATGCCTTTGGTGTAAGGTTTTCAGCCGGCGTTACCGCATAATTGATATATACCGCCACTCCCAGTATAAGGGTAAGGCAGGCAAGTATAATCTGTTTCTTTCCTACAATAAAACTTGGCTTTTTCATAAGTGTTTTTCCTCCGTCTGTTAAGTCTTTATTTTTCAATCAAGCTTCACTACGCATATTTTATTCGATGGTATTCCGAATCCTGCCGAAACCGCATTGTATATCTTTTCTTTTACGGCACTGTTGTTTCCTCCCTCGCAAACTATAATTACTCCATTTATCTGCGGATTAACCGTTTTTCTTATAATGGCTTCTTCATTTCCGTTATTCTCTATTATCGCATATCTGTTTTCCTCTCTCCTTGTATTCTCGTCAATATCGGATTGTTTTTCCTCGGCGTAAATTTTTTCTTCGCTTTCGGAAACTGTTATCATAACTTTCGTTTTCCCGACTCCCTCTATTGACTGCAAAATTTCGGTAAGTTTAATTTCTGTCTGCATCACATAATCCTGCTCCGTTTCAGCAATATTTTGTGTAACTGTATTCTGTTCTGTCTGCTTATCGCCTCCGCTGAAAACAAGTATTGCTATTCCTGCGATACCTGCAAAGACAATAAGCTTTATTCCGTTCCCTCCTTTCAGAAACTTCCTTATTTTTTCAACTGCTCCATTCATTCTGTCCTCCTGTTATGGTTCAGTTATCTTTACAACAGGGACTTCTTCCCCTATGCTGTTTTCAAGTATTCTTCTGCCTTCTTCAAATCTGTCACCGCATTTTAAAAATACTTTATTAATACATATGCTTCCGTCATCGCTAATATTAATCTCTGCGGAAATTTCCTCACATTCCACACCCTTGTCTGCAAGCCTTGCGGAAAGTTCATTTTCCAGGCTTGTCTTTACGGAATTTTCGAGAATGTCATTTACACTTGTTTCAAGCCTTTTGCTGTTGTTTTCGGTAACTGTATTTAAAGTCTGTCTTTCTGTTCTGACTGACTTGAAGTTAATAACCATATTCGCAACCGCTACCGCAAAAATCAGCGAAAAAACCATTCGTATCTGTTTGCTGAATGTTTCGCCCGGCTGAACAGTATCAACAATAACCGTTGATATCCCGAGAAAACACGCCGTTAATATTATCGCCCTCAATGTTTCCATATTTTACACTCCCGTTGATGTCATTATTACTATCGCCGTTGACACTATGAGCATAAGCGAAAAGCACATTACCGTTGCGAAAGCCATTCCCGCAACCGCTCCCATGCTTTTAAAGAGTTTGTTAAGCGAATTTACTCCGAATATCTCTGAAAGAATTTCAGCAATATTCAGGGTAAGCATATACAAAACCACTCTTATTACAGACGGCAGAATTATCGCAAAAATTACCGCTATACCTATCGCCCCCGTGCTTCCCCTCAGAACCGCAAGACTTCCTTTTACGGTCGCATAAGCTTCCGAAACTGCTCCGCCTATTACTGGAATAAATCCCGAAATTAAAAACTTAGCAGTCTTTGAAGTCAATCCGTCAACAGAACTTCCGACTATACTTTGAATTGAGAGCAAGCCCGTAAATATCGTCATTGTAAGCCCTAATCCCCATGTTACCGCCTTTTTCAAGCCGTTTATCAGCCCTCCGAGCGAAATACAGGGATTTATCGCATCAACAACAGCCAATGCCATGCACATTCCTATAATCTGCATAAATACACTGTCGGAAACCTGAATTGCTATCTGCGAAACCGCAAATATTAGTAACTGATAACAACCTGCTGACGTTATTCCGCCACTTACTATAATTATCCCCGTAAAAACAGGCGTGAACGTCATCATAAATTCCGCAACTGAATTTATTGACCTGCTCACCGTAAGGAAACATTCCGACAACGGTTCTGCAATTATCGTTATACACACCAGAACACACAGTATCTCAAAAATTTTCCGTATACCTTTGCTCTTTTCGCTGTCGGCTATTCCCTCTGTCATGACCGACAACAATATTACCGCAATTACCGAAATTAGCATTTTTAAGGGTGCTTCTGATTTTTCCCTGATTTCTTTCATTATCTTTCTGAATATCTTTTCAGGTGTAAGCTCCGAAATTGATTCAGGGTTCTTAATATCTATCCCGTCAAGGAATTTTTCTGCTTCATCTGGTATATTCCGTTCTATTTCCTGTGCATTTCCTGCCTTGTAGATTTCATTGTAAATATCGGTTTCCGCACTGCATTCAATAAAACAGAATTTCGGTATACACAGCAACAGAATTACCGTAACCAGAAACATTCTGTATAATTTCAAATACTTTTTACCTCCTTTTATTTTTTCGCATCGAGAGGTATATCGGGGGATTTTATGGAAACAGCAAGCTGTTTCCATAAAATCCCCCGACTAACCCGTCAGTTTCTGAACCGTTTCCGCAAGCGTCTTTAATAAAGGCATCGCCAAAAGAAGTAAAGTTATCTTCCCTGTAAGCTCCGCAATAGAACAAATCGCATTTTCTCCGCAATCCTTGCATATATCACAGGCAAGTTGCGTAAGCCAGCAAACCCCTACAGCCTTAAAAATTATCTGCACATAGAACGGATTAAGTCCCGCAGTTGAAAAAAGTCCGTCTACCGCATTAAGTACAGGGGAAATTCTGACCACAATAAAAACCATCGCCGTCACGCAAACCATAATCGAAACAAAAACCGCTTGTTCTTTCTGGTACTTTTCAAGCAACTTACAGATTACCGATGCACTTATGCAAAGCCCTAAAATCTGAACAATATTTACCGTCATAACCCAAATACTCTTTTAACCGTATCAAAAAGTGTCCCTATCTCATTCACTACCATCATCAAAACCACCACAAGCCCCGTCAATGTTGTCATCATAGCCTGTTCTTCTCTCTCAGCCCTTTTAAGCACAAGATTGAGAACAGCTACTATTATGCCTATTCCCGCTATCCTGAAAATCAAATCAACATTCACAACCTGTTTCATCTCCCGACTTTATATAATCAATACCGCCACAAGTACACCGCTTATAAGCCCAAGTGAACGGAATAATTTTCCCTTTGTCCTGTATTCAATTTCAGTTTCCGCAATCATCTTCTCAAGCCTGCTCATATGTACAGTGATTGAAGAAATCTGTCCGTCTGTGTCACTTTCTCCGAGCGTACTCCCAAAACTTTTCAGCCAATCTCTTTCTTCATCGCTGAATATACTATTTTCTTCTGCCCACCTGCTCCAGTTCTCGCAAAAAGTCCGTTCATCTCTGAAATTCTCAAAACCGAATATCTCAAAATTCCTGTTTCTGCCGAGTTCCTGCACAATTTCATTCGTAGTAAGATGCCTGTATCTTATAAGCGTCATTATTTCATCTGTCATATACTTCAGTTTCTCAAGCCGTCTGACCTTATCCGAAAGCCTTTCGGAAAAATAAATTCCCACTCCGCAACCTGAGAAAATTATAAGCAGTATTCCGAAAATCTTTATCATCACAACTTCACAAGTTCCTTGACCTGTCCTACTTCGCTTTCATTCCCAAGCAATACCGCATATTCAAAAACTCCGCATTTAAGCAGTTTCTTAATGTGTTTTCTGCTTTTCAGTTCCTCAATACTTCCTGCATGAGCCGTTGCAATGATTTTCACACCTGAATTAACCGAGCCTATCAATGCTTTAGTGTCTTTCCGACTGCCGATTTCGTCACACACCACAATATCGGGAGTCATTACTCTTATGGCGGTTTCTATCCCCTCTGCCTTCGGATAGCCGTCAAAAATGTCACTTTTCAAGCCAACATTGTTCTGCGGTTCTCCGTGCAAGGTGGCTGAAATTTCGCCCCTTTCGTCTATTATGGAAACTCTCCATCTGCTTCCCATCAGCCTGCACAAGTCTTTTATAATTGTTGTTTTTCCGCTTGAAGGGCTTCCGGCAATTATAAGCCCTTTCGGAGCATTGCAAAGTACTTCTTTATAAATTCTTTCCGCACAACCGTCAACTTGTCCGGCTATTCTGAAATTCAAACCATTTATATATTTAAGCGTCTCTATGTGGTTTCTTCTGTAACTCGCCGAACCTGAAATTCCTACTCTGTTTCCGCCCTGAATTGTTATATAACCGTTACAAATCTGCTTTTCATAACTATAGACGGAATAGTCACAAATTGCCTTGAAGCTGTAATTTATATCTTCAGCAGTACAAACCATTGCCATTCTCTCATTTTCCGAGAAACTCCCGTTCGGGATAAGATATTTCTCTTTCCCAAATGAAGTTACCGCTATCGGCTTTCCTACTCTGAGGCGGATTTCATGAACCTTTTCTCTGTCCGGAACACTGATTTTCTCAAGTGCTTTTCTTATATCCGGTGAAAAATATTTCAGTACATATTCAAATTTATGTATTCGCTTCACTACTTTGTCCTCCTGTATTTTTTGATTATATTCTATGCGGGAAAATATAAAATAAGAACTTCACAAATCTTCTGTTCTGTGGTATAGTATAAATAAAAAAGAAAGGTGAAATCATATGTCCAAAAAGCAATCAAAAAATAGAAACGACCTCGTTTCTCAGAAAAGTCCTGTAATGAGAATTCTTGTACTTATCGTTGCCGTGGTTATGTGTGTGGGCATTCTCATTATGCCGTTTTTACGCTGATTTAAGGTATATTTCGGGAGCAATTTCTCCGCTCCCGAAAAAAATTATTTTTTTTTGAAAAAAGGCTTGACATTCAAGGTTTTTTGTGATAGAATAAATATCGTTGAGTGAGGGACACAAGAAACTCAGCGAAAATTAAAAATGCAGGTGTAGTTCAATGGTAGAATGTCAGCCTTCCAAGCTGAACACGTGGGTTCGATTCCCATCACCTGCTCCATATTTTTTCTGTTTATTCAGAAAAGTTTATTTCCAATATGCGTTGCTAGCTCAGTTGGACAGAGCATTCGCCTTCTAAGCGAAGGGTCAGGGGTTCGAATCCCTTGCAGCGCACTTAAAAAAATTATAAATGGTGGCTATAGTGCAGCTGGTTAGCACGTCAGATTGTGGTCCTGAAGCTCGTGGGTTCGAATCCCACTAGCCACCCTATTAAAAACTCTTGCTAAAAAGCAGGAGTTTTTGTTTTATCCGGAGAAATTCCCCTTTTGAAGATATGTGGGGGGGGGGGGGGGGGGGTTTTTTTTTTTTTTTTTTTTTTCCCGCCCACCCCCCCCCAACAATGAGGAGCCAACAATAGACGGAGAATTATATTCT
>URWK01000094.1 GCA_900551505.1 uncultured Ruminococcus sp.
GGGGGGGGTTTTTTTTTTTCCTAAAACCCCCCCCCCTCATTAACTAAGATAGCATGAGCGAAGCGAATACCTTTTTATCTTATCTGACCGTTTCCGTTGATGAGATACTTAACGGAAGTAAGTTCTTTCAGACCCATAGGACCTCTCGCATGAAGTTTCTGGGTAGAAATTCCGATTTCCGCACCAAGCCCGAATTCTCCGCCGTCTGTAAAACGTGTTGACGCATTTACATACACACAAGCCGCATCAATCTGACGCTGGAACTTTTCGGCATTGTCAAGGCTCTTTGTAACGATACATTCAGAATGATGTGTGCCGTACTTTGAAATATGTGCAATCGCTTCATCAATATCATCCACAACTTTCACGGCAATTATATAATCATTATATTCTGTGGCATAGTCTTCTTCCGTAACAGGCACTACACATTCGTCGAGAATAGCTTTAGTCTTTTCGCAACCTCTTATCTCAACGTTGTGTTCGTCAAGCTTAGTCTTTACAAGCGGTAAAAACTTCTCTGCGATATCCTTGTGTACAAGCAGGCTTTCAATGGCATTGCACACGGAAGGTCTCTGAGTTTTTGCGTTGTCGGTTATCTCAACTGCCATCTGAATATCTGCCGAATCATCAACGTATACATGACAATTGCCTACACCTGTTTCAATTACCGGTACTGTTGCCTGCTGTTTTACAGCTCTTATAAGACCTGCTCCGCCCCTTGGGATAAGTACGTCAAGGTATGTATTAAGTCGCATAAGTTCGCCCGCTGTTTCCCTTGAAGTGTCTTCCACAAGCTGAATAATGTCTTCCGGAAGTCCCACGGATTCAAGTGATTCCCTCATTATTGTAACAAGTGCTTTATTTGAATTTATAGCTTCTTTTCCGCCTCTGAGAATTACAACATTTCCGGCTTTAAGGCAAAGTGTTCCCGCATCTACGGTTACATTCGGTCTTGACTCGAAGATAATTCCGATTACTCCGAGTGGTACTCTTGTCTTGCAGATTTTCAAACCGTTAGGTCTGATTACACCGTGTTCGACAGAACCGATAATATCGTCCATCGCCACAAGTTCAAGCACACTGGTTGCAATTCCCTTTATTCTTGCCTCGTTAAGCATCAATCTGTCCTGCATAGCCTTTGACATATTATTTGCAACGGCATTTTCAAGGTCTTTTTTGTTTTCCGCAATAATAAAATCTGCTCTTTCAATCAGGTTCTTCGCAATTGCTTTAAGTGCATCATTTTTTTGTTTAGGTTCGGCTGTGGCAATACTTCTTTCGACTGACTTAGCCTTTTTGCCGAGTTCTTCTACATAACCCATTGTTTTTGAAACCTCTTTTCTGTTTAATCTTTATTATCCCACATCATATACATTTCCCACATATAGTCAACGTATTCTTTTTCGTTGTATTCTTCGTCAGGGAAAATATCGTCTGCGGTAACTTTTTCATCAATACATATATGCAAATCGCCGAAATCATTTTTCTTAACTGTCATGTAAGTATTATAGGCACTGAAAATTCTTTCTATATCGGACTGTGTTTCGCTCTCCTCGTAAGGAACAAATATCCACTTCTTATCGTCAAGGCTTTTCCCCTTATCGCTGTCAAAAAGTACGGAAACCGCCACTATATCACGATACATGAACCTTTCAAAGAAACTTTCATACTCCGAAACTGTTCCGAGATTTTTAAGGTTATCTGCCCTGCGGTTTATATTTACGGAAAAATGCTTACATGAAGTTATCCTTTCAATGGAATTGCTTGCCGTACGTCTGACCGATTTCACAATGTCATCTATGTCAATTTCGCCGATATATTTTCCGTCAATTTCAGCCATTTCGCAGTTCTCAAACAATATCCCGAGCTTTTTCAGCCCATTCATATCTTTTTACCTTTCGCAACAAATATTGTGCCTACAGGTTCATTATCAAAAAGCTTATAGAGATTATCAGGGTTGTTGCCGTTCATGATAACCATGTCAATTCCTGCTTCTGTGGCAATCTTTCCTGCATTGATTTTTGTAGCCATTCCGCCCTTGCCGAGAGCTGTTCCCGCTCCGCCTGCAATGCTTTCTATATCGTCATTGATTTCCGTCACTATCGGGATAAGTTCAGCGTTATTGCTCTTGTGCGGGTCTGCACTGTAAAGCCCGTCTATATCTGAAAGTATTACCAGCAAATCAGCCTTACAAAGTCCTGCCACTATTGCGGAAAGCGAATCGTTTTCGCCTATCTCAAGTTCAAGTTCATCTATCGCAACTGTATCATTTTCATTAACTATAGGGACTACACCCATTTCAATGACTTTCCTGAATGCGTTTTCTATATTCTTGGTGTGGTTTGGTCTTTCGATAATGGTCTTTGTCAAAAGAAACTGTGCCACTGTAATTCCGTAATTGTCAAAGAGATTATCATAAAGGTACATCATTTCACACTGACCGACTGCGGCGGCTGCCTGCTTCATGCAAGTATCTTTCGGTCTTTCCAGTAAACCGAGTTTGCCGACTCCGAGGGCTACCGCTCCCGATGAAACTATAACTATCTCCTTACCTGCATTTTTAAGGTCTGCTATTACTTTCACAAGATTCTCCACCCTGCGTATATTAAGCCTGCCTGTGCGGTGAGTGAGAGTTGAAGTACCAAGCTTTATTACAATTCTCTTCTTATGTTTTATATCTATCATGCCCATATTTCTCCCCATCTCTTTCTTATACTATCCTGTTTCTGCGGACTCCGTTGAGGTATGAAAGCAAATTGTCCTTTGCGATTTCGACAACTCTTTTTCTGGTTTCTATACCTGCCCAGGCTATGTGCGGAGTAATTATACAATTCTTCGCATTCTTCAAAGGTGTGGTTTCCGACATAGGTTCTTCTCTGAGTACGTCAAGCCCTGCTCCTGCTATCACGCCGTTATTAAGAGCGTCCGCAAGTTCCTGTTCGTTTACTATTCCGCCTCTTGCGGTATTTATAACTATCGCCGAGGGCTTCATAAGTTCAAGGTTCTTTCTGCATATAAGGTTTTCCGTCTGCGGAGTAAGCGGACAATGTACAGTCAGTACATCGGCTCTTTTAAAGGCTTCTTCCGTAGTAACCTGCTCATATTTGCAGTTTTCGGGCTTAGTGCGTGTGGAAATTATGACCTTCATACCGAAATCATCAGCCAATTTAGCCGTTTGTTTTCCGATACTTCCATAACCTATTACCGCCATCGTCTTCCCTGCAAGCTCGCTGACCGTATAAGGAAAATACGAGAAAGTTTCCGAATGTGACCATTCCCCGTCCGATACGGCTTTATTATATTGTGCTACTTTATTGAAAAAATATAAGATGAGTGCGAAAGTATGTTGTGAAACCGCTTCCGTGGAGTAACTTCCGGCATTACATACGGCAATGCCTTTTTCCTTAGCACACTCTGTATCTATGTTATTGTAACCTGTCGCAAAAAGCCCGATATATTCAATGTTCGGGCATTTTTCCATAACTTCTCTCGTTATCTTCACCTTGTTGCAAAGTACAATTTCAGCGTCCCCTATTCTCTCAATCGCCTTTTCATCGGGTGTAAGGGGATATTTCCTTACTTCAAAGAACTTTTCAAAACATTCGAGCGATATGTCATTGTTCTGAAGAAGCGTTGCATAGTCAAGTATTACTACTTTCTTCAATGTTATCGCCTCCGTCTTTTTTCTGACTTTTTTCGTTGGCTTTCTTCTGCTTCGAGATAAATATGCCTATCAGTATCATCATTACCAGCTCGTAAAGCCCCACACCGTAAAAAAATGTCTGGCTGTCATTCAGGTAAAGCAACATCGTTCCTGCTACCGCAAAAATCGTGAGTAACTGATATGTATATCTCAGTCTGATATACTGTATTAAAAAAAACAATACTGCTATCACACAAAATATCACATGAGAAGAAAAAGAAAGCGGAAATACCGTTGAACCCATAATTTTTTGTCGCCTCGTTTCTCTTATTTTTTATAGTCACCTTTTCAGGCAAAATACCACTTACAGTATATCATACAACAAAGATTTTTTCAAGGATTACGATTAATTTTGTGCATTACCGCAAACAATACTTTTGTGTGCCGTTAAAGTTAGCATTGACTAATTCATATTGCATATGATACAATCTATTCGGTTAGCAAATGCTAATCTTTATAACTATATTGTGTAAAAAACTGTTTTGGAGGTTAATTATAATGACTGTTATTGAAAAAGTAATTGGCAGAGAAATTCTCGATTCCCGTGGCAATCCTACCGTTGAAGCTGAAGTTTACCTTTCAGACGGCACTGTTGGCAGAGGTACTGCCCCAAGCGGTGCTTCTACAGGCGAATTTGAAGCACTCGAACTCCGTGATGGCGACAAGAACAGATATTGCGGAAAGGGTGTTACTAAGGCAGTTGAAAATATAAACACTGTTATCAATGATGCTGTAAAGGGTCTTAACGCTGCTGATATTTACGCTGTTGACAAGGCTATGATTGACGCTGACGGCACAAAGGATAAATCCAAGCTCGGTGCAAATGCTATTCTCGCTGTTTCAATCGCTACTTCAAGAGCTGCTTCTATCTCTCTCAATATTCCGCTTTACAGATTCCTCGGCGGTATCTCAGGCAACAGACTTCCTGTTCCGATGATGAACATTCTCAACGGCGGAGCTCACGCTACAAATACTGTTGACGTTCAGGAATTCATGATTATGCCTGTAGGTGCTGTTTCATTCAAGGAAGCTCTCAGATGGTGTGCGGAAGTATTCCACAGCCTCGCAAAAATCCTCAAGGACAAGGGTCTTGCAACTTCTGTAGGTGACGAAGGCGGTTTCGCTCCTAACCTCTCAAGCGATGAAGAAACTATTGAAACAATCCTTGAAGCTGTAAAGGTTGCAGGTTACGAACCGGGCAAGGACTTCATGATTGCTATGGATGCTGCTTCATCGGAATGGAAAGACAAGGAAAAGGGAATCGGCTTCTACAAACAGCCTAAGTCTGGCAGAACATTCACTTCTGATGAACTCATCGACCACTGGGAGAAGCTTGTAGACAAATATCCGATTATCTCTATTGAAGACGGACTTGACGAAGAAGACTGGGAAGGCTGGAAGAGAATGACCGCTAAACTCGGCAACAAGGTTCAACTCGTAGGTGATGACCTTTTCGTTACAAATACCGAAAGACTTTCAAAGGGTATCAAACTTGGGGCAGGTAACTCAATCCTTATCAAACTCAATCAGATTGGCTCGGTTTCCGAAACTCTCGAAGCTATCAAGATGGCTCACAAAGCAGGTTACACAGCTATTTCTTCACACCGTTCAGGCGAAACAGCAGATACAACTATTGCAGACCTCGCAGTTGCACTCAATACTTGCCAGATTAAGACAGGCGCTCCAAGCAGAAGCGAACGTGTTGCTAAGTACAACCAACTCCTCAGAATCGAAGAAGAACTCGGTTCAAGTGCTGTTTATCCGCAGATGAACGCTTTCAATGTAAAACGCTGATTTCTTTAAACGTAAGATAAACTTGCAGAAAACCTCACTCCGGAAAACGAGGGGGGGGGGGCCCCCCCCCCCGCGGCGGCGCGCCCCCCCGCGCAGCGGGCTGGCTTTAATAAAAAAAAAAATATAAATTGAAAAAAAATTTTTTTTTTTTTTTTTTTTTTTTTTATTTTTT
>URWK01000095.1 GCA_900551505.1 uncultured Ruminococcus sp.
GACTTGCGGGAATATGTTGTAAGATATGCAACATGGGGCCTTGCAAGATTACAGCCAAAGCCCCGAGGGGAGTTTGCGGAGCAGATGCAGACCTCATTGTTGCGAGAAACTTATTAAGGTCAGCAGCCGCAGGAGTTGCCCAGCACGGTATGCACGCAAGAGAAGTAATACTTGCTCTCAAATGGGCAGGAGAAGGAAAACTTGACGTGCCGATTATGGGGCAACAGAAAATCCGTTCTACCGCAGAAGCTTTCGGTATTCCGGTAAAGCACCGTTCAATAAAGAGAATTGCGATTGACTTAGCCGATGCACTGCTTGAAGATTTGTCAAGAACAGTTCCGGACGAATACAAGACAATAAAGGCTTGTGCTCCTCCTGAAAGACAGCAGGTCTGGAAAGACCTCGACATTCTCCCGATAAGTGCTTATCATGAAGTATTTGAAGCTTACCACAAAACAGGTTGTGCAACAGACGGCGACTGGACAAGCGTTATGCAACAGTTTCTGCGTTGCGGACTTGCATTTACTTTCTCAGGCGTTGTAGGAGCTTCAATTGCCACTGACAGCCTTTTCGGAGTAGGGGACAGGGTAACTTCAAAGGTAAATATCGGAGCATTGAAAAAGGGATATGTAAATATTGCGGTTCACGGACATCTTCCGCTTCTTGTAAGTCAGATAGTACAGACCGGTCAGGAAGAAAAATTTATTGAACTCGCTAAGTCAAAGGGTGCGAAAGGTATTCGCTTCTATGGTATCTGCTGTTCAGGACTTTCCGCAATGTACAGATATAACGGAGTAATACCGCTTTCAAATGCGGTTTCTGCTGAACTCGTTCTTGGAACAGGTGCTTTAGACTTGTGGGTCGCCGATGTTCAGGACGTATTCCCGTCAATTATGGAAGTTGCCAAGTGCTTCAAGACCACTGTTGTAACTACAAGCGAATCCGCACGTCTTCCGGGAGCTGAAAGATTTGAATATGACCATCATCATTCAAATATCGGCGAAACAAAGGCTCTTGCAGAAAAAATTGTTCTCCGTGCTATAGAAAGCTTTGAAGAAAGAAAAGGTATTCCGGTATACATTCCACCGTATGAGGTTGAAGCGGAAGTAGGATTTTCCGTTGAATATGTTCACAAACGTTTCGGAAGTATGAAGCCGGTTGCAGAGGCTCTCAGAAGCGGAAAAATTCTCGGTATCGTCAATATGGTAGGCTGTAACAATCCTAAAGTTCTCTATGAAAAGGCTATTATTGATGTTGCAGATGTACTCCTTAAAAATAATGTGCTTATACTTTCAAACGGCTGTGCATCATTCCCACTGATGAAACTCGGATATTGCAGTGTTTCGGCACTTGAAGACAAGACAGGGGACACACTTAAAGAATTTCTTTCGCCTGACCTTCCGCCTGTATGGCACGTTGGGGAATGTATTGACAATACACGTTCTTCGGGAATTTTCGCAGGAATTGCAGGCGAACTCGGAAAGAAAATATATGAACTGCCGTTTGCGTTTTCATCACCTGAATGGGGAAATGAAAAGGGTATTGATGCCGCACTCGGATTCAGACTTATGGGCATAAGCTCTTACCATTGCGTAGAAGCACAGATTTACGGTTCAAAGAATGTAATCGAATTTCTTAAAGAAGGTACAAAGGAATTACTCGGTTCTTCAATGAATGTAGATACCGACCCGACAGCACTCGGACAGAAAATTGTTGATGATATGAAGATAAAGAGAAAAGAACTCGGCTGGGATTAAAGCTTTTTTCCTCCCGACAGTAAGAACATTGCTTCCGGGAGGAAAAATAAAATCATATGCGAAAGGGACTGATATTTTATGAAGAAGAAGTTTAAAAGAATAATTTCAATACTGGCGACAACTGCAATGATGTTTTCACTTTCGGCTTGCGGAGGAAATACGGCAGATTCAGGCAACACCAACAGCGATACCGTGAAAATCGCTTATCTGCCTATTACCCACGCACTTCCTGTATTTGAAGAAGCTAAGGAACTTGAGCAGGAAACAGGACTTAAAGTTGAGCTTGTGAAGTACGGTTCCTGGCCTGAATTAATGGATGCTCTCAATACAGGCAGAGTTGACGGGGCTTCGGTTCTGATAGAACTTGCCATGAAATCCGCACAGGAAGGCGTTGGAATAAAGGCTGTTGCACTCGGTCACAAGGACGGTAATGTTATTGTTGTTTCAAAAGATATTTCTTCGGCAGAGGACATGAAAGGTAAAACTTTCGCAATTCCTCACCGTCAGTCCTCACATAATATTCTCCTCAATGATGCACTTGAAAAAGGCGGACTTACTGTTGACGATATAAATATTACAGAACTTGCACCGACTGAAATGCCTTCGGCTCTTGCAAGCGGACAAATTGACGGTTACTGCGTAGCTGAACCTTTCGGGGCAATGTCAGTATTTATGGATTACGGAAAAGTCCTTTACACATCTGAAGAACTTTGGGAAAATTCATTGTGCTGCGGTCTGGTATTAACTGATAGTTTCATTGATAACCGCCCCGAAGATGCAAAGGAATTTGTAGAAAAATATAAGGAAGCAGGTAAAAACCTTACTTCAGACAAGGCAAAGGAAATTGCATCGGAATACCTTAAACAGTCTGATGATGTACTTGACCTTTCGCTTAAGTGGATTTCATATGACGACCTCGATATCACGGAAGATACATATAACACTCTTATAGAAAAAGTTAAAAAATATGGTTTGTCTGACAACCCACCGACATATAAAAAATTTGTAAAGACCGATTTTGAATAAGTGAGATGAAAAGCATGAAAAAACAACTTCTTAGTATAAAAAACATTGTAATATCGTTTGCTGTTTTGATTATATTGTGGCAAATAGTATTCATGACCAGCAATTTCAATTCGGCACTGTTCCCGTCACCTATGCAAGCTTTTCAGGCTTTGATTGAAATGTTCCGTGACGGTTCGATATTCAAAAACATCGGAACAAGTATGTACAGATTTTTGGCAGGCTATGTAAGCTCTGTGGTAGTTGCTGTGTTGCTTGGCTTAATTCTCGGCTGGTTTCCGAAAGCTTTCCGGTATGTCAATCCGGTAGTTCAATTGCTCAGACCGATTTCACCGATGGCATGGATGCCGTTTATAGTTCTCTGGTTTGGTATCGGCGATATACCTGCGATTGTAATTATATTCATATCGGGCTTTTTCCCTGTGCTTATCTCAACTGTTTCAGCGGTAAGCCGTATAGACCCGATATACCTTAAAGTTTCAAAGAACTTCGGTATCAGACAGCCTGAAATTATGTGGAAAATCGTATTTCCTGCGGTATTCCCTCAAATCGCAAATGCTATACACCTTGCACTCGGAACGTCATGGATATTCCTTGTAGCAGGTGAAATGGTCGGAGCTCAGTCGGGACTTGGCTATCAGATTATTGATGCAAGAAATAATCTCCGTGCCGATACACTTCTTGCAACAATTATTGTTATTGGCGTTATCGGGCTTGTACTTGATGCACTTCTTAAAGTTATTGAGAAACGTATCCTTAAATACTGGGGAGGCGAAGAATAATGTACATTGAAGTTCAGAACGTAAATAAAAAGTTCTTGCAGAATGGGAAAGAATTCACAGCTTTGGATAATATTTCACTTTCGATTGAGAAAGGCGAATTCATTTGTCTGCTTGGCCCGTCAGGTTGCGGAAAAAGTACACTTCTGAATGCGATAGCAGGCTTTGACCGCATAAGTTCGGGAAGTATAAAGATTGACGGAAAGGAAGTTACAGAACCCTCCGTAAGAAATGTTATGATTTTTCAGCATTACGGATTACTTCCCTGGCGTAATATTCAGAAAAATGTTGAACTGGGGCTTGAATCTCAGAAAGACATTTCAAAGGAAGAAAGGGCAAAGATTGCAGAAAAGTATATTGAACTTGTGGGACTTTCAAAGTTCAAGAAGTCTTACCCGAAACAGCTTTCAGGCGGTATGCAACAGCGTGTATCAATTGCAAGAGCTTTGGCAGTAAATCCGGATATTCTCTTTATGGACGAACCTTTCGGAGCATTGGACGCAATAACAAGAATGAAATTGCAGGACGATATTTTGAGAATTTCGGAAGAAGAAAAGAAAACCATTATCTTCGTAACACATGATATTGAAGAAGCCGTTTTCCTCGCCGACAGAATAGTTGTTATGACTCCTAACCCCGGTAAAATCAAAAGCATTGTTACTGTTCGACTTGGAAGACACAGGGACAGAACAAGCGGAGATTTCCTCAAAATGAGAGACAGAATTTTTGATATATTCCATATGAAACCGGACAACAATATTGAATACGTTATTTAAAAGATAAAAAAAGACATAGCCTAAAGGCTATGTCTTTTTTTATTATGTATTAGAGAAAATTACTTTGTGCCGAGAACAGTATCCGGAATTTGTGCAATGTACTGAGCAAGACGCATAAGGTCGGAAATGTTAATCTTGTTGTCGTTTACAACGTCAGCATTGAGAAGTCCCTGACCTTCAAGAGTTATCATTCTTGCAATGTGTTGTGCAAGCTTCATAAGGTCTGCGATATTGACTTTCTTGTCAACGTTAACATCTCCCCAAAGTCTGTCAGTATTTCCACTGGTTGTGGTAGTGGTTTCTGTTGTGGTAGTAGTTTCAGGAGTAGTTGTTGTAACTTCTGTAGTTGTGGTTTCGGAAGTGGTTGTAGTGTTTTCTGTAGTTGTAGTGGTTTCTTCAGTTGTTGTAGTAGTTTCTTCGGTTGTTGTGGTGGTGTTTTCTGTAGTTGTAGTGGTTTCTTCGGTTGTTGTGGTGGTGTTTTCTGTAGTTGTAGTAGTTTCTTCAGTGGTTGTAGTAGTATTTTCTGTAGTTGTAGTAGTTTCTTCTGTAGTAGCTGTTGTTTCGGCAGTAGTGGTTGTAGTTTCTTCTGCATCACTATAGATAACTTCCGCACTTACAACTTTAAGCTTAACAGTCTTATTATCATTGTTCCAAGTCCATGACTTGTGAATCTGAATATTGTTTATTGTATTGGCATCAACTTTCTTGAGGTCATCTGCTGAGAGAGTAACAGTTATATCTTTTGAATTTCCTGTAACAGAATTGTAGGAAACTTCTGCTGAATTGCCGTTTACATCATTGAATACAACAGTTCCGCCGAACTGAGTATTAACATCTGATGAATTGATTTTTTCAACAATAAATTTAACGCCGGCAACCTTCTTGTCGCTGTCCGGAGTAAGAACGTAAGGGAAGTTTTCTTCATCGGTATTGTCAGTAGTTACTGTAGTTTCTTCAGTAGTTTCTTCTGTTGTGGTAGTTTCCTCAGTGGTTGAAGTTTCTTCCGTTGTAGTGGTTTCTTCAGTAGTTGTAGTTTCTTCTGTAGTAGTGGTTTCCTCTGTTGTTGCGGTAGTTTCTTCTGTAGTGGTTGTAGTTTCGTCAGCACTCTTGTAAATTGTACCGCTTACGAATGCAGGAACAACAGAAACAAGGTTGCTGTCATTCTTTACCTGAATACTGTTAAGGTTCATTCCGGAAAGGTCAGGCTTTACTGAAATGGTAACATTTTCTGTAGGTGCTGAATCAGATTTAGGTGTAAAGGTAAGTACTGCAAGAGGATTATCAACGCCGTAGTTTTCTTCATCATA
>URWK01000096.1 GCA_900551505.1 uncultured Ruminococcus sp.
GATTGAAGCGATGAAGTATGCGATGTACTTTGAAACGTCAACTTCATTGAACCATTCTCTCTTGAGGAGTTCTTCCGTTCTGTAAGTCAGATTTGTTCCGAAAACGCCGTCAATATAGCCATCATTGTAAGCCTTGTCAAATTTTTCAAGACCATTGGTGAAGATAGCGTAAGTCGAGTAAGCGAAAATTCTCTTTGCCTTTCTCTTTTTGAGTTCATAAGCAATGTCAAGCATTGATTCGCCTGAAGAAATAATGTCATCGGCAATGAAAACGTCCTTGCCTTCAACCGAATTCCCAAGATATTCATGTGCAACAATCGGATTTCTGCCGTTAATTATTCTTGAATAGTCACGTCTTTTGTAGAACATTCCCATTTCAACGCCGAGTACGGAAGCATAGAACATATTTCTGTTCAAAGCTCCTTCATCAGGACTTACCACCATAAAGTTTTCCTTGGAAATGTCAAGGTCAGGGAATGCCTTGAAGATTGCCTTCAATACCTGATATGACGGCATAACGTTGTCGAAGCCCATAAGCGGTACTGCATTGTGTACTCTCGGGTCATGTGCATCAAATGTTACGATGTTTGAAACGCCCATTTGCTGAAGTTCCTGCAATGCACAAGCACAGTCAAGAGATTCTCTGTAATTTCTTCTATGCTGTCTTCCGCCGTAGAGAATCGGCATAATTACGTTGATTCTGTGAGCCTTACCGGCAGCTGCCTGAATGATTCTTTTCAAATCCTGGTAATGGTCATCAGGCGACATTGAATTTTCGTTGCCAAACATTGTATACTTGCAGTTGTAGTTGCCGACATCAACAATAATGAAAAGGTCATGACCTCTTACGGTTGACTTGATAAGACCCTTTCCGTCACCTGAAGAAAAACGTGGACACTGAGCTTCGATAAGGAATGTATCGTAGTCGTATCCGCCTTTTCCTGCCCATTCAACAAGATACTGGTCAATCTTTTCACCGAGTTCAGTTGCCCCCTGCATTGCGATAATTCCGAGCGGTGCAACTCTTGTTTCAGAGTCAAAAAGAACATTAGCTGTATTTGCTATCATAGTTTAAATTCTTTCCTTTCAAATTTATGTTAATTTTATTATTTGCAGAATTTTTCAATATAGCTTTCAATATCTTCGCTGATAATATTGATTGCTGTTTCGGCATTCTCAATTTCGTTAACTGCGGTAGTTTTGTTTTCGAGTTCCTTGTACACCTTGAAGAAGTGAATCATTTCATCAAAGATATGTTTCGGAAGTTCGTCAATGCTCTTATAACTATTATAAGTTGGGTCATTGAACGGAATAGCAATAATCTTGTCATCATACCTGCCATTGTCAATCATGTGAATAACGCCTATCGGGTAACATCTTACAAGTGTCATCGGGTAGAGTGTTTCTGAACAAAGCACCAGTACATCGAGCGGGTCGCCGTCATCGGCATAAGTCCTTGGGATAAGTCCGTAGTTTGCCGGATAATGCGTGGAAGTATAGAGTATTCTGTCAAGAACGATTAAGCCCGTTTCCTTGTCAAGCTCATATTTCAGCTTGCTTCCCTTTGAAATTTCGATTACAGCAATAAAGTCTGTCGGGGTAATGCGTTTTGGATTAATGTCATGCCAGATATTTCCCATTTGCAAAAGTCCTTTCAGTTTTTAGATTTTTCAAGTTTTATTTTTTCAGATAATAATCTTCAATATAAGTATAATGTTTATTTTTCGGTTTGTCAATTATTATTATCCTTAAAAAAGCATGGGTATTTTATTTTTTTACATACATTTTACCTAAAAAAATTCCCCTCACCTGCTTAGGCGAGAGGAATTTTGAAAATGAGAGTATTATTTAAGCTTTCAGGATAAGTGTTGCGAGCATAGCCATATCAGATGCATCAACTTTTCCGTCAAGGTTAATATCTGCGGTATTAGTGTCAATTTCTGTTGTGATTGCCGAGATGTACTTTGCAAGAACCATCAGGTCGGCAACATTTGTTTTGCCATCGCCGTTTATATCTGTGCCGTCAAGAGCCGAAACTGTTTCGCTTTCTTCAAAGTCAGGAGTTGTGTCAACTTTCATAATTCCCTGGAGTTTTGTTCTGAAATTCCCTGTTTCTTCTCCGAGTGCTATAATTTTTTTGGCTGCAAGCATTTCTTCCGCTGTGGAATATGCATGACTTTTCATAATTACTCCATTTTCATTTTCTTTTTCTATAGTTGCGAAATCAAGCATATATTCCTTTTCTGTATCTGAATCCGATGAAACTTCGTCGATGCTTGCAAATTCAGGAACAGATGCAAAGTCTTCAATAACCGGAACATAATCACTGTCATTCGGAACATATATACTGATAGGAGTAAGATAAAGATACTGATAATATGTCGTATTCATAACATCTGCGGAATTGATATTGCCATTAAGGAGTAATTTTCTTGCAATAGATTTTGATAAATCTAATCTGCTTTCTACAAATTCATCGTGATATACAATGTCGATAGTATGAACGCCATCTTCGTATGTAACGTCTTTTATCCAATCTTTGTATTCGGTATCAGCAAAATCATCTTTGGTAAGGACTGAACCATCGGCAGTAGTAAACTGAACGCCATAACTTTTAGTGCTTGTATCTGTAAATATCCCGCAATATCCCTTTGCGTTAATCTCTTCATCACATATGTATTGGAATATAACATTGTAGGGATTACCGTTCAAATCCACATGTTCAAATGTTTTTTCCTGAATGATTTCATAGGCAGATGTAGCCATTGGTGCAACCGTTAAAGCTGTCATGCCGAGTGCGAGCAGTGAAGCACTTAATTTTTTAAATGTCATAACTATCACCTTTTCCTTTCCGAGAAATATTTTATCTTTAATTCCAAATTTATTATATCACTATTTTTTTTATTTTGTCAATGCATTTCAAAAACATTCATAAAATTTTTCTAAAAACAATTATTCATAGATTTCAAGCAGTATATTTTGCTTTCTATTATAGATATGTACGGTATAGCCGAAAATCTGACCTTATATTTATTAAACTTTTTGTTAAATAAAAATGAACCCCCTGTCTATCAGGAGGTTCATAATTTTTTGCTGTTAAATTTTATGATTTAGGTTCTTTGTTGATAGGCTTCTTTGACCTGCGTCTGTTAAGGTTGTATTCCCTGACTCTGACCACATAGAATACCACATAGAGAACTGCTCCCACTGTTCCGACAAGAACGGCTATCTTGAACCATTTCGACTTCGGAAAATCCTGAAGCACTGCCATGTTGTAGTTCACAAATGAACGTTCCACGTCAGAAGTCGCCACAAGGTTGACTGTGGTAAGTTCTTCACCGCCTACGCTGAGTGTCATTGTGCCGAGAATATCCCCCTTTTTAACAGGTGCGTAAATGTGTTCGTTGTATTTCGGAACTCTCTGGATAGTCGTTGTGTCCATCGTGTCAAGCCAAAGTGTAGAATAACTTGTTTCAGGCTTCACAAGAACATATCCGTTTCCGCTTGCATAGTCAACTTCAACTTCATCAATTTCCTTGTCGCCCTCAAGAAGTGTAGTATACTTTATATGTTCTGCCGCCCATGCGATAAGCTGTTTTGCATCTTCAAGGTGATAGAAATGGTTTCTTCCGTCAGGGTCTTTCATAGGAGCATTGAGCAGCACGAGCATGTAATTACTTCCGTTTTTCTTGTACTCCGTTACAAGGCATCTTCCTGACTGAGTTGAATTACCGGTTTTGATACCTTTCACGCCGTCATAATAATATTCCGAATCCGAATCCATCATTATGTTTGAGTGAGTAAGTTCATATGCCTGAGTATGTACATTTGTAGGCTGAACTTCGTAGGTCATAGCAGTTGCGATTTCCTCGAATCTCGGCAATGAAAGTGCGTATTCCGTAATCTTGGCAAGGTCTTCCGCTGTCGTATATTGAGTTTCTGCATAAAGTCCATGCGGATTTGTGAAATTCGTGTTAGTCGCTCCGATTTGTTTAGCCTTTTCATTCATCATATTTACAAATGTCGAAACGCTTCCGTTTCCGATTGTATAGGCGATTGCGGAAGCCGCTTCACAACCTGACTGCAACATCATTCCATACATCAGAGTAAGCATACTGAGTTCTTCACCCATATAGAAATCCGCTGTAGTTACATATATGTTCGGGTCGTTCTGTCTGTAAGTGTCAAAATCATTATAAATTTCAGCCGGCATTGTCACCATCGTATTTTCAAGGTCTGAACAGTTCTCAAGGCAAAGAATAGCTGTCATAATATTGACCGTCTGAGCCGGCGACATAGGCGTGTCCGCATTTTTCTGAAATATAACCGTGTTTGTGTCAAGGTTTACAAGTATTCCCGCCTGACTGTTAAGTTCAAACGGCGGTGTAAACTGTATTGCATCTACGGTCATGCACGCTAACATCAAAAGCACCGTTAGCAATGTCAGAAAAATTGTTATGGTTCTTTTTATTTTGTCCCTCATATTTTCAAAATCTCCCATCTCTCTTTTTATTTACAGTGAAAATTCAGGTTCTCTCTCCTTCTGAAAATAAATCAATACAACAATACTTATATTATATCAAATTTTCTGAGAATATGAAAGACTTTTTTAAAAAAATTCTTAAAAATCTTAGGTCATGGCGGAATACTTTTTCTCTGTGGAGGGAAATAATTTTGCTTGAATAAGGGCATTAAAAATTCAGGTTTTGCTGTTTACTATATGAGCTTTTTGTGTTAAAATAACAATATAGATTTAAATAAAGGTGGTCATTGAATTGATTTATGTTACTGGCGATGTTCACGGAGATTTAAGCCGTTTCAAGAATAGTTCCCTTCGCCGTCTGCGTGATACCGATGTTGTACTTGTATGCGGAGATTTTGGGTTTATATGGGATGGGAGTCGCAAAGAAATGTCAAATTTAAAGAAGCTTTCTTCACTCCCATTTACAATAGCATTTGTGGACGGTTGTCATGAAAATTTTGACTTACTTGAACAATATCCGATAGAAGAATGGAATGGTGGGAAAATTCACCGCATATCAGAAAATATTGTTCACATGATGCGTGGACAAGTCTTTTATATACAGGGAAAAAAAATTTTTACCTTTGGGGGCGGTCAGAGCCAGGATGCTGATATCAGAAGGGATGCTAATACTTGGTGGCAACATGAAATCCCATCTATTGCCGAAATTGCCGAGGGCGTAGAAAATCTCAGAAAATGTAATAACGAAGTGGATTACATAATTACACATGAACCACCGTTGGCAATTCACAACAGTTTTGATTTTGACTTTAATCTCAAACTTGAATTTCACACGTTCTTTGAAAGCATTTCGGAACGTTGCTGGTTTAGAACCTGGTATTTCGGGAAATTCCACACAAATAAATCCGTCATGCAAAAATATTGTGCCTTGTTTGATTACATTATCGCAATTGACACGGACGGAAGTTACGATGACGACATTTAATTTCTGTTAGCTGAAACTTCTGATAAAAATGTATTCGCTCCGCTCATGCTATTTATTGGGGGGGGGGGGTTTTAATTTTATTTATTAATATAAGGCACCCCCCAAACAAAAGGGTGGCTATATGAGATAATTTTTTTTTTTAGTT
>URWK01000097.1 GCA_900551505.1 uncultured Ruminococcus sp.
GTTCCGAAAGTCACTCCGGATATATCTGACAATTCCTCAACAGGGATTGAATAGTCAAGAATTTTCTTCTTTCCCTCAATACCAAACAGTTGTCGCATATCAATAACCAATGACATCACCCACTTTCAGAGCATTACAAATTATATTATAACATATTTTTTACCTTTGTCAAGAGAAAAAACAAAGATAAAAGATTTTTTTGTGAAAAAGCATAATAATATCAGGACAGTCCAAAAAGACTGTCCCGATTTCAGACGGCTTTATCAGCCAACATATACCTTTACACTTTCAGGAAGTTCTGAATTGTCAGCAGAAACTGTAAATGTAACAGTTGTGTCCTTGCCTGTAATCTTGTCAATCTTGCTGAGGAGTTTTCCGAATTCTTCAAAGTCAGCACCGCCGATTTTGAGAATACCGTCAACGAAGATATTTACAATGTCATAGTTACCTGCACACATACCTGCAACGAATCCGTAGAATGCATCATAGCTTTCGATTGAGAAATCTTCTGTTGAAACCCATCTTACCTTGTAGCTGATTGAACGGCGGAGAGTGTCGCCCTTTTCGATACAAACAACATCGCCTCTGTTTTCAGCCATAGCATCGTTAATCTGGTCGATTATAATTTTTGTTTTTCCGGTACCTTTTTTACCTGTAATGAGTTTAATCATAGTTTTTTCGCTCCATTCTGCCATTAGGAAATGGCTTTTGTAATATTTTGTCCCCGTATATTGTCCATAGGTATATTATATAATATATCGGCGAATATTGCAAGCGTTTTTGTCACTTTTCAAAAAATTTAATTAATTGTTCCGCCCTGCCTCTGAGAGCAGGGAAAACAATTAAAAATCTTATCAGTTAAGCTTTGCTTCGAGAGCTTCTCTTGCTGATTCGTAACCGGGTTTTCCGAGAAGTGCGAACATATTTGACTTGTAGCTTTCAACACCCGGCTGATTGAATGGGTTTACTCCGAGAACATAGCCTGAAACCGCACAAGCCTTTTCAAAGAAGTAAATCAGATAGCCGAGGCTGAATTCTGTTGTGTCGGCAAGTTCAAGAACAATGTTAGGTACTCCGCCTTCTGTATGTGCGAGAACTGTACCTTCAAAAGCCTTTCTGTTTACAACAGACATATTCTGGTTTGTAAGGAAGTTGAGTCCGTCAAGGTTTTCTGCATCGTCTTCGAGGAAGAAATCTTTCTTAGGCTTCTTTATGTCAACAATTGTTTCAAACATAACTCTTGAACCTTCCTGAATGAACTGACCCATTGAGTGAAGGTCTGTTGAGAAAGTAACGGCAGATGGGAAAAGTCCCTTGTTATCCTTGCCTTCGCTTTCGCCGAACAACTGCTTATACCATTCTGACATCATCATGAAGCTTGGGTCATATGAAACGAGAAGTTCAACGGATTTACCCTTTCTGTTGAGAATGTTTCTGAGTGCAGCATACTTGTAGCAGTCATTGTTGTCGAAGTCAGCCATGTAATCATTCTGAGCAGTTCTTGCACCTTCCATGAGCTTATCAACGTCACAGCCTGCAACAGCAATTGGAAGAAGACCTACAGCAGTAAGAACAGAAAAACGGCCGCCTACATCATCAGGAATAACGAAAGTTTCGTAACCTTCAGTGTCTGCAAGGTTCTTGAGAGTACCTCTTGCCTTGTCAGTTGTACAGAAAATTCTGTCCTTAGCACCTTCCTTGCCGTACTTTTCTTCAACGAGCTTTCTGAATACTCTGAAAGCAAGTGCAGGTTCTGTTGTAGTACCGGACTTCGAGATTACGTTTACTGAGAAATCTCTGCCTTCACAGATTGAGATAACTTCATTGAGGTATGTAGGATTGATGTTGTTTCCGACAAAGTAGATGTCAGGAGTATCCTTTTTGAGATTGTTATAGAAAGGTGATTTCAGAAATTCAATAGCAGCTCTTGCTCCGAGGTATGAACCACCGATACCAATAACGATGAGAACGTCTGAATTTTTCTGAATCTTTGCAGCAGCATTCTTGATTCTTTCAAATTCTTCCTTATCGTAGTTTGTAGGGAGGTCAAGCCAGCCGAGAAAATCATTGCCCTGACCGGTTTTTTCGTGGAGAGTTTTTACGGCTGTTTCAACCTGTGCTTTCATTCCGTCAAGTTCTTCAGCCTTTACAAAACTTGAGAGATATTTTGCATTGAGTTTTAAAGACATTTTAAATTCCTCCAATGGTTTGCTCAATCTGTAGGGAAATAAGCAAACCTTAAAAAGTTATAATTTTTCTATAATTTATATTTTACTATAATTCCTCTGATATTTCAATAGAAATCTGTGAATATGCAATAACATTGTGCAAAATCCACAATTTTTTAATTGCATCAAGTCACACAATATAAATTTTTGTATTTTCTATCTGAAAAGCGAGGTAAAAAGTTTGCTGAAAGCCTTTGAAACTGTCATCTTTTCAATGTCATTTACCGCAACAAGTTTTGTTTCATATATGAGTTCATCTCCGCAGTAAAAACCTACTATGCCGACAGGCTGACCCTTTTTCACGGGAGCTTTTATATATTTCGGAAGAACAATAGCATTTGTTATTTCTTCACTGCTTACCGGAACGGCAAGGCTTTTAAGTTTCTGTGCATCTACTTCAACCGCTGTAAGCGTTCCGCCCTTTACGTTGACAGGTTTCATAAATTCTCTTGAAAAGCTTGGGTTAATGACCTTGAATTGTTCAAACCCTGCATTCAGAAGATTTCTTGCAATTGAAAAGCGTTTTTTCTTATCCTTACACCCAAGGACTACGGAAATATATGTTACCCCATCTCTCTCCGCTGAGGCAAGAACATTGTTGCCAGACACTGCGGAATGACCTGCTTTGATGCCTGTAAGACTCGGACAGTCACGCACAAGAGTATTTTCATTTACAAGTTCCGTTTTCCCATCTCTTACATAGTCAAGCCATGTTGTCATGTACTCATAAAGCCATCTGTATTTTACAAGTTCACGCCCCATCAGTGCCACATCATTTGCGGTTGAATACTGACCTTCTTCATTAAGCCCCGTGCAGTCAAGAAAAAGTGTATTGTTCATTCCAAGTTCTTTAGCCCGTTCATTCATGAGTTCCGTAAATTCTTCTTCCGACCCTGCCACCGCTTCCGCCAGTGCTACACAAGCATCATTCGCATTACCTATAATCACGCCTTTCAGTAAATCCGCAACACTCATCTGTTCTCCGACAAGTAACCATATTTGTGCCTGTTGCATGGAATTTGCGTGTTCGGAAGTCGTCACAAGCGTTTTCGCTGACAATTCTTTTCTCTCTATGCTTTCCGCCACAAGTAAAGTTGTCATGACCTTATTAAGCGTTCCTATCGGCAATTTCTCATATCCGTTTTCTTCTTTGAGAACCTGACCCGTTTCAGCTTCCATAAGCAATGTTGCTTGCGTAAAATTTGCGGTTTCGTCAAATTCCATTGCAGATACTTCTGTTGTACTTAATAGCATAACCATACTCAATATAAAAATTATTACCTTTTTCATATATTTGCATCACCCTATCCGTTTTTTAAATTCTATGTTTTCCCTGACGTAAAAAAGACCTTTGGTTTTGTGATACAACAAATTCAAATGCTCAGATGAGAGAAAGACTTCTTGTTCAATATGTATAATTTAAATAAAGTATAAAAAAAAGATTTGACAATGATTAATTATTGTGATATAATAAATGCATAATATAAAAAATTTTATGAAAGCGAGGAGAAATTATGAAACTTAAAAGAATTGTTGCAGGAATTACCGCTTGTACAATTGTAGGTTCAACCATGCTATTAATGCCCGTTTCAGCAAAAACGACAACAGGAGTTGACGAAATCAACATCACGGATTTGATGAACACAGCAAAAATGGTTGCTGAAATGACAGATGTTGTTACACCGGAAAAACAGGCAGAATTGCTTGACAAATTCGATACGAACGGAAACGGAAAAATTTCTATTGATGAAGTTCTTGCAATAGCACGCAGAATTGCAAGAACTGATGAAAGCGATATTGTAAATGAATACGGTACGGCGAATTCAGAAGAAACTACCGAAACCACAATTGCCACAGATGACACAACCGAAACTACTGAAACTACAGTTTCTACAGATGAAACAACAGAAACTACCGAAACCACAATTTCTACAAATGACACAACGGAAACCACTGAAACCACAATTTCCACAGATGATACAACCGAAACTACTGAAACTACAGTTTCTACAGATGAAACCGCTGAATTTGCTCCTGTTGTAAAAATCGGCGATAAAGAATATTCCAACAGAGATGACATTGTTGTTGATGTCAATAAGGTTTACAATATTGAAGTAACTGATGAAAAGAATGAAATCGCCGTTTCAGTTACAGGAAGCGAAGACGAAAACGGAAATAGTCTTGTCAAAGTGGATGGAAACAGTTTTGAAGCTTTGGCTGACGGTACAGTTACGATTACCGTGACAACTGCTGACGGCCGTGAAAAAACAATACTTATCTTTGTCAGAGTACCGAAGAAACTTGCAGATGTTGACCTTACAGATGTGTATATCAGTTATGATTATAATGGCTTCTATATGTCGAAAGAATATGCTGATTTCTACTTAAATATACAGAAATTGATGTTCAGGTACGGTCAGATATCCGAAGAAGATTTGAAGAATTATTACAATGCAATTACCGGAAACATCTATGAATTCTTCCCGATATCAGGAGGAGAAGGTCTGGTTATTCCGTATGTAGGCGATGAAGTTGAACTTGGGGAATTCTTCAAGTCGGTAAGCACAGAAGATGAAGAATTTGTTCACTATGGCATAGTTGACAAGGTTACTTTCAAATCATCTGATGAATCAAAGCTGTCTGTTTCAGAAGACGGAAGGATAGTTGCAAAAGGCGTTACATCAGAGCCTGTTAAGATTTCTCTGATTGTTGACGGAGAAGCTTTGGCAAGTTTCAATGTTACTGTTCAGAATGAAGCTTCGGAAAAAATTGTTCCTGAAACATCAGGAAGTTTGTTGTTCAGAAATGTCAATGATATTGCATTTGAGGGCAAATACGTTGAAAATGTTGACAGCGGTGTTGCTTCTACACTTGATGAATTGAAAAATACAGCAGGTGAAGAAAATGTAAATTACGTTTCATTCAAGAAGGCTGACGGAACAGCAGTGAAATTTACGGAAGACTTCATCAACAATGCGGAAACCATTGCTCAGGAAAAAGGTTTCCTGATATTTATTGACCAGGAAAACACAGCAATCTACTATGCTATTACCAACATTACGGGAGAAGTCACAGAGGTTTCAGTGACACTTGAAGACGGTGAAAATTCACAGACACTTTCAGTTGGATTCTTTGATATGGAGCAGGACCTCAAGGACTATGAAGATTATCTCAAGGAAATTACAAGTCAGGATAACACTGATAACAACTAAGTAAAGTTTAAAATCGGTATTCGCTTCGCTCATATTTAAATGGGGGGGGGGGGGGGGGGGGGGGGGGGGGGGGGGGGGGGGGGGGGGGGGGGGGGGGGGGGGGGGGGGGCCGGCCGGGGGGGGGGGCGGGGGGGGGGGGGGGGGGGGGGGGGCGGGGCGGGGGGGGG
>URWK01000098.1 GCA_900551505.1 uncultured Ruminococcus sp.
TCTGCCTTGTATTCTGCAACGATGTTAGCATACGGACGATTAAAAAAGCCTGTAGTCTGAAGCTTCTTGTAGTTCTCGGCTGTGGGAATATTAAATTGTCCCGCTCTGCAAAAATAATGCCTGTGCATATAATTACCTAAAACTTTATGAATATCACTTTGTTTAAGTCCGCTTTTCGCAAGCTCATCATAAAAATAGTTTCTCAAACCTTTATGCATATCAGCATTGTTGTTGTATACATCATTGCACTTGAAAACAACAATATCTTCAATACATCATAAAGGCTGTTGCTTTGCAAGCAAACTTCCGGTCGTGTAATTCTTTTTCCAGTACCACATATGCGAGTAATCGCTTAAATTGCTGTTGATTATTGAACTTGTAAAGGTCTGATTTCCGAATAAAACAACAATACCACGGATTTTAAGAACTCTTTTGTATTCCTTCCAGAGCGGTTCAAACGGGATGATTTTGTCCCATTCGCAGTCCGTGAAACCGTAGGGCAGGTCGCATAAAATCAAATCAACGCTATTGCTTGGAATGTTTCTCATCTCTTTAAGGCAATCACCACAATACAGGCTATAACTCATGTTTCTTTTAAATCTCCTGTGTATGTCTTTCCGTTAATCACTACTGTAACAGTGGCTTTCCCGAAACCGTTAAGCCCAAGTGACTTTATTGTTTTCTCGTAGTCCCTGTAAGAATAATCGCCGTCAATTTCTCCGCTGTAGCCGTCAACCCTTGTAAGTCCGTACTGCCAGAGTCCACCGAAAGAATTATCCCATTTCGGAACAGCGACCCAATGAGCAAGCCATTTGTCAAACCCTTTAAGTCTTTCAAGGTCAAGTCTGTTCATAAACCAATCGGGATTAGCGTAAATTCCTACATAGTAACCTGCCGACTGAACCTTTCCGCACCACGCTAAAACAATATCCGTAAGCACCTGTTTGCCGAGGTTCTGCAAGGAAGGGTCTTCAATGTCAAAGTAAATCGGATATTCAAACTGCTTTCCCTTAATACAGTTAAGAAACACGTCCGCTTCGCCTTTTGCCTCAGCTACATTTTTCGCAAGAGTGTAATAATAGCAACCGACTTTCAAACCTGCATTCTTTGCATCTGAATAATGGCTTTCAAACATGGTATCTTTTCTTGTTCCGATAGCTCCACGGATAATCACGAATTCAATTCCGCTTTTCTTAACTTTTTCAAAATCAACTTTCTGCTGATAAACTGAAATATCAATGCCCTTAATCATTTGTTGTCCTCCTTTTTCACTTGAGTTCCAAAATAAAAACCTATAACCACTGTGAAGATTGTCAGGAAACTCTCAGGCGTTATTCTGCCTTTAAGTGACAGCACACTGAAAACCGTTGTGAGTGTGATTGTAACAATAGACTTCACATTAATAAGCTTTGCAAGTTGCTTAATCATGGTGTGAGAACTCCTCAATTCGTTCTGTAATAATGGCGATATCCTGCTCAAGCTTATATGTTCTTTCTACAAGATGATTATGCTTTTCTACTTTTTGTTCAAGCTGTTCAATACGATATTGTACAAGCTTTGTGCCGCTGAAAGAGCCTATAAAAGTTCCCAAAAGCGAAAGTATTGCAACAATAATTTCTGTTGTCATTTATGCCTCCTGCGTGTTTGTGGTTTCGAGTGCTTCAATTCGGGCTTTAAGCTCTGCCAAAGCAGTATCAATTTTATCAAAGTTGGTGTTTAAGTTGTCCATACTGAACTTGTCCGACTTGTCCTCCTGCTTTCCCAAATTGAAATTTGCGGTGTAAGTTGTCATTTAATTTCCCTCCAGTGTTGATATATTGTAATTTTCGACTTCTCTGATAATGTATTTTTCAATGTTGGTAATGTTAGTGCCGATTGTAATTTTATTAAGTTCTGCAAGTTGTCTTGCGATTTTATCCGTATCACTGTTACCGCTTGAAATGTTATAAGTTGTTGGCGTGCGTATGAAAGAGCCTCGTAGCTTACCGAGTTCAATGCTTGTTGTTTCGCCTGTAAGTGCATCAATAGTTTTCTTTATGACTTTCTGCACTGTGGAAATCCCCAATTCTTCATGATAAATTGTGCCTGTATCTCCGATTTCGCATTTCTGCAACCCTAAAAAATCTTTGTAAAGCTCACTGTCTTTAAGATTAGCGAAAGTGACAGTGTAGTTAATGTCGGGAAATTTATACGTTTCAAAGTATGCCTTAGAGTCACGGGTAAGCCGGTCCATAGCAGTCGCCGCATCGTCATAGTTAAACTGAACGTATTTTACAACGGCGTGGGGAAAATAGTCGGAAGTTGAATTTTCGTATATCCACCACCAAAAATGTGCCTGACCAAAGTTGTTCATTGCAACTAAATATGTACACATATTACTATAATCAACGGTTTCTTCTATCGCCAGCATATCCCGTCCGTATATAATCGAAAACGCATTATCCGCCGAATGTTCCCGGCGTTTATTGATGGGAAATTCAAAATTATTCCTGTACAGTTCGCCCCCCAGAGAGTTTATAAAGCTGTTTTCCGCCCCCAATAGTGCAGAAACTATAGAAACATTGTTGTAATATTCAGAGTAATATGTGTCGGTAATGTCTGATGCACCCGAAAAATCATAGCCCATAGGCTGCTTATCGACCTTATAGGCACTGCTGAGCAGGAAAGAGATGATACCTTGCCCATTATACTCAGGCGTGCGAATGTCAAGCAAAAGACGGTCATTCAAGTCATAGAAAATATGACGGGCATTTACTTTGATAGAGAAGTTACCGCTACTGTCCATTGACTTGACTTTCCTATAAATTCGGAAAAGCTGTCCATGAGCCTTGATAATGTTCAAGTCTATGATGGACTTCCACACGCCTTCACTGTCTACAGGGTGTTCAAGTTCCAGTTCATACTGTCCGTTAAGTTCTTCCGTGATGGTACAGGCTGTAGGCGTTAAAATCCTTAATCCCCAGTGACTGAAATCCGTTTCTTTCATGGTGTAAATACAAATTTCGTCCGTCAGATGACGAACAGGAAGACAGTAGCCAACCTTAGGTAAAAATACGCTGAAAGTCGGATACCCGTCTTCACTGTATTTAAATGTCCACCGCATCTTTGGTGTCCAGCTTTCAAGGCTGATTTCGGGGGCTTCATTATATGGGTAATCGCCCGATATATACCATGCCATAATTACACCTCGGAAACGGGAAATCCGATACTATTTAGGTATTCAGCCGACTTCATCTGTGCTGTGGTCAGATACTTTACATAAGTTTCTCGTTTTTCTGCCCAAACGGCTTGGCTTGCTAATTCGCTGTCGAGAATGCTATATCCAGTAGGATAGTCGCTTGAAAATGAAAATTTCGAGTTTTCCGTTTCCGAAATAAGTTCTATAGCAATGACATTGTCTGCTCCCCCATACCCAAAAATATATATTGGAAAAGACCGAGAGCTTTTAAGCTTTCCGGTAAATTTCGAGTGTGCAGGAGTTCCACGGAAAATATTATCTTTGCACTCCGCTTCGAGCCGTATGTTGCAGTATTCGTATGTGGCACTACTTTGTTTACCTGAATAAAATGCAGGCAACGAATTATTAATTTTAATATTTATAGAACATCTTGTAAAACGAATATAACCTGCATAAAAAAGTGCGGTTGAACTATTTGACATAACAAATTCGCCCGAAATTTTCAAGTCAGTTAAGTAAATAGTCCCATAATAATTTTTATAATCAATTATGCTGTCAAGGTTTGTGCAGTATAACGACTGTATAGTGCCATTTTTTATAGTACAGTCGGTTGAATCATCTGTGTTTGGCTTTAAAAAATATCTGTTTGCAGACGAATTTATATTGACATTTTTAATCGTATGCCCACACAGGTCTATGGTTTTCGCCCATGTAGTAATACCGTTCCAGTAGTCGAGGTCAGAGCAGTCAAGGTCTGCATCAAGTTTTACATAGTCGCACACTTTCGCAATTGCAGTTCTGAAATCCTCGATAGTATCTACTATATAGGGGTCTTCCGTTGTACCTGCTCCTGTCATCATTATAGCCACCTCTCATTCTTTTTTACTTCAAGTTTTGTTCCTGTGGTAGAAATTCTATTTACACCAGTGTTAAAGCACGGGAAAACAATTCTTCCGTCTGCTCTACTGATTTTATTTAGCTGTAAAGTATTGTCTTTGTATACGACCTTTCTTTGTGTATCAATTGTGATATATCCGTCAATGTTTGTTAAATTCCAGACTTCACCATTCAAGGTTAATGTCAGGTCGCCTGTGCCGTAAATCTTTATAATTGGCTCACTGTAATGTGTGCCATTATTCTCAATATCTGCCGTTGTCCCATATTCAGCGAAAGCATCGTTTACAGCGTAAAGAAAAGGTTTGCAGGTGAAAGAAATAGGTATCTGGCACGTCCTGACTGATATATACTCGGGGACTATCTCTGAACAGACCTTAACGCTGTAATATTTTGTGAGGTCGTCACTCAGGATTAAAATTCCTGTTCCGGAAAGCCATTTATATATCTCTGAAATCTTTTCCCTACTGGTTACAGATAAAACCATTTGTAGCGTAGTTTCTTTATACTGTTCTACCGTCTTGAAAATAGGTTCGGTCTTTCCGGGTATGCTTATGATACTACTGGACTGCTCTGAACGTGTGCGATAGGGGACTTTCTGCAAAACGCCGTACTGTCGGCTGTCAATGTTATTATATATAAAATATCCCATGTAATCACCTACCTATTGCCATTTCCGCCTGTCTGCGATTAAACTCCAGTTTATAGGCTAAACTCTGAATGTCATCGTCACTATTTATAGTAACATTTCCGAAACTGATATATATGTTGCTTGTATTTGTGTTTATAGGGTTTGTCGGGATTCCGAAATATGCACCATTTGCAGATACAGCGGTTTCAAAGTTTGTTGGTACAGCTTCATTCATACTATCAGAAACTTTTTTCATTTCTTCTGTAAACCCCACACCTACGCCCAATGCAAGATATTTTCCGACTTCATTTTTCATCAGCTTAGAGGGGGACTGTATGCCGAAAAACGACTTAAAGGCGAAAACGATATTTTCACAGGCGTTTGAAAGCATTTCGCCCGCCTGATTTCCCATTTCCAAAATACCGTTAAAAATTCCTGACATAATATTCCGCCCTGTTGCCGCCCAGTCGTTATTCAGCAGTGAGCTGACTATGGCATCTACTATCTGTGATGTAAAGCTTAAAAGTTCGCCGATACAGCTTATAAGACCTGCTCCAAGTGCCACAAGTATTTCAATAGATGCCTGAATGAGTAAGTCGAGATTATCTATAATTGCTGTAACAATCGCTTCTACCACTTGCGGTATATATTGAAAAATCTTATCAAGATTATTTACAATACCCTGGCAAAGAGCCATTACTATCCTTAAAGCCGCCGCTAAAATTTCGCTAAGATTATTTAGCAAAGTGTCGCAAATAGTAAGTACGAGGTCAACCGCCGTGTCTATCAAGTCCGGAAGTTTGTCGATAATTCCATTTATAAGCATAAGTAAGATTTTAACGCCTGTGTCAAG
>URWK01000099.1 GCA_900551505.1 uncultured Ruminococcus sp.
TTTTTTTTTTTTTTTTTTTTTTTTTTTTTTTTTTTTTTTTGTTTTGGGGGGGGGGGGGGGGGGGGGGGGGGGGGGGGGGCGGGCCCCCCCCCCCCCCCCCCACACCCATATAACTAAATTATCCGGTTAATTTCTTGAATAGCGGTAATCGCCCGAATACAGTTTTTTCTCAAAGTCTTCCGCAAGTACCGGCTTTGAATAGAGAAATCCTTGTGCAAGGTCACAGCCGATATTTTCGAGAAAATCCGCCTGTTCAGCGGTTTCCACGCCCTCACAGATTACTCTCATGTTTATTTTTTTCGCCATGTTGGTCATGCTTTCGATAATAACTCTCTCTTTATGTGTAGGGTGTCTGAAATTGAAAAAGTCTTTGTCAAGCTTTATCGCATCGGCATCTATATCTTTCAGCAGGTTAAGAGATGAATAACCTGAACCGAAATCATCTATTGACACCGAAAAGCCGTTTTCTTTCAGCTTTAAGACTATTTCAGATATGGAAACCACATCGGAGGTCATGAACATTGTTTCCGTAAGCTCAATTTCTATATACTTATGTGGTACTTCATAGCGGTCAAGCACATTGCAGAGGTTCAGTATGAAATTGGGATTCAGCAAATGCAGTTTTGAAAAGTTCACCGATATCGGCACTATCTCAAGTCCGTCCGCTATCCACTTCTTTATGTAACCGCAAGTCTGTTCAAGCATATAAAAATCAAGTCTGCATATAAATCCGTTATTCTCAAAAAGCTGTATGAACTTATCGGGAGTAATCAGAATACTTCCCTTATGCCATTTTACCAATGCTTCCGCACCACCGAGCCTGTCATTTTTCAATACAATTTTCGGCTGAAAATACACTTTAAATTCTCCGTTTTCAAGTGATTCAATCATAGTCGATTCTATTTCGGTTGAGAGGAGCATTGTTTTTTTCATTTCCTCTGAAAATTCCACTGCATAAAGACTTGAATTTTTTCTTGCTTTTTCGCAGGCTATCGTTGTTCTTTCAAGTATTATGTCCATTGAAACATCTTCCGAAATTCTGTAAATTCCTATGTAATATTCGGGCTTGTACTCTATAAACTCCTTTGTGTAATGGCTTTTTACGGTGATTTTCAGTGAGTTTATGAATTCCATAAGGCTGTTTACACTTTTGTCTTTCAGCAGAACTATAAAGTTATCTCCGCCTATTCTTCCCGCTATTCCGTCATCTTTCACGAAGCTGTCCAGACTGTCCGCAAGTTTCTTGATTATGTGGTTGCCCACCTCAAACCCGTAATTCTGGTTTATTATCCTGAATTGTCTGATATTGAGATACACAACCGTATAATCTGTAATTTTCGGATTATCTTTATTTTCCCTGCTCTCCTTGCGGATTTTTTCGCCATAGTCAAGAAATCCTCTTGCATTACTTATTCCCGTATCGAAATCAGTTCTTGCGGACTCTTTAAGGCGTTTTTGTGTATCTTTCAAGGCATACACCGAAAACATCGCCAGAGAAAAATTATAAAGTTCTTTTACCTGCTCTTCTGTAAATTTATTATCTCCGCTGAAAAAGTACCTTGCTTCAATCTGTTCTGTATTATAGGAAAAGTCTGTATCATATTTATCCTGTGCCGTTCCGTAAAGCTGTATTTCTTGCTTACCATCATTTATCAAGTATGTTATTTCAATCTTTATTGCTTTTATTTCAAGTGTTTCCGCTATATTCTCTATTGCTTTTTTCAATGCACTTATAGGCTTATCGGGATTAAGCAACAGCACGAACATTTCATTAAGTTTTTTAAAATTTTTCTGGTTCATTATCTTTCCCCTTTGTTATATATATTACACAAATTTTTTTCGCCTGTTTGGTCTTTATTACATACATCATACATCAAAGTTATGATTCTGTCAATTACTTTTCATGCAAATAACCTCTTTTACGGCTTTTACGTTAAACTGTATTTGTCCGATAAAGGAGGTGATTTTTATGAATTACGGAGTATACGGAAACTACCGGAAAATCAGAAACGCAAGTTGGAAATGCCTGATTGACTGCAATATTACATCTCTGCCTGTATCGCTTGATGAAATCATCACAAAATCAGATATTCATGTCAAATATGAGAAAAGTCCTAACATCCTTGAATATGACGAAAAAGGGGCATCAATACTCACTCAGGAAGGTAAATGGTTCATCGTCATAAACAGCACGCTCAGTTACGAAGAAAGACGTTTCACGGTCGCTCATGAAATAGGTCATATATTTCTCGGTCATATGCTGACACCTATAGACGATATAGCATTTCTCACTTCCGGCAGAAAGCCCGCCGAAGAAAGTTCAGCCGATATGTTTGCCCTCAGACTTCTGTCACCTGCCTGCGTTCTCTGGGCATTGGACATAGAGAAAGCCAACGATATTTCTGCACTCTGCCGTATCCCTGACAATTATGCACAAATCAGAGAGACTCGTATGAAAGAACTTATTAAACGTAATAAATTTCTTTCAAGCCCTGTAGAACGCAGACTTTTTGAAAATTTCCGAAATTTCATTGAACTTTATCACATATGAGTTTATTTCCGAACGTTATTTCCTATAACTATTCCTTGACAATTGCAGAAAACCATGATAAAATATTACTTAACCAAGTTAAATATTTCTCCTCGACAGAAAGGATTTTGTTTAATGTCACCACCAAATTATTTCTTAAACGCCATTCAGACACTTCGCAAAGCCAATATCAGATTATCTGTATACGGATTTGCACATGGTGAAATTGTGATACTTGACACTATTCAGAAAATTTCGGACTCCTCAGATAACGGGGTCAAGGTTACTCAGATAGCAAAAGCCCTTGATATTTCTGTTCCTGCTGTTTCAAAGTCAGTCAATTCCCTTGAAAAGAAAGGCTTTATCTCCAGAATTGAAAATAACTCAGACCGCAGAGTAACATATATTAAGATGACGGAAAAAGGATATGAACATCTTAAACAGGGCTGTGACATAAGTGAAAGAATTAAAAAACGAATAGAAAAGGATATTGGACACGAACGTTTTACGGAATTTTTCAGAACATTGCACGAAATACCCGACATCATACTTGACGAACTCAATATTATAGCAGACGAACTCGACAAAAAAAATAAACACTGTTAAAATGCTCTCCCGTTACAATTGCGGGAGAGATTATATATTAACTCTATAAAGAAAGGACTGATTTAAATGACTGAATATCAAAAAATATACTCATACATCGGAACAAGGAGGATTTTTACAATCTGATTTAACAAAATTCTCCTTCTGACTTGCTGCACAAAAGGAGTAAATTAATGATTGAAATTAAAGGAAAATTTAACTCGGCAAAAATCTTTACCGACAACGTTGAGCAGGAGGCAATCGCACAAATTATTGCCCTCTGCAACCAGCCCTTCACCCAAGGTCAGACTATCCGCATGATGCCCGATATTCACGCAGGTTCAGGCTGTACAGTCGGCACAACTATGACCATTACCGACAAGGCTGTCCCTAATATCGTAGGTGTTGACATCGGTTGCGGTATGGAAACGGTTATACTCAAAGAAAAACACATTGAACTTCAGAAACTCGACAAGCTGATTTACAGAAAAATCCCGTCAGGCTTTGCCATAAGGGAAAACCCTCACAGATACGCACAAAAAACAAAACTTGAACAACTTTTCTGTATCGAACACATCAACCTCGAAAAAGCCGAAAAAAGTATAGGCACTCTCGGCGGAGGAAATCACTTTATCGAAGCAGATATTGACGAGGACGGGAAAATTTACATCGTTGTTCATTCAGGTTCAAGACATCTCGGTCTTGAAGTAGCGAAATATTACCAGAATGAAGCTTACAGAAGACTTAATGCTCCCGATATGAAAGAAATTAACAGCCTTATTGAAAAGTACAAGTCCGCAGGAAAACAGAAAGAAATTCAGAAAGCTTTGAAAGAACTTGAAAAGTCTTCCGTAAAGCGTACTGCGATACCGAAACACCTTGCATACACGGAGGGAGAACTCTTTGAACAATATATTCACGATATGAAAATTGTTCAGGAATTCGCCCTCATCAACAGGCAAGCCATGATTTACGAAATTATCAAAGGCATGGGACTTCATGTAACGGAACAATTTTCGACCATTCACAATTATATCGACACCGAAAACATGATTCTGCGAAAAGGTGCGGTTTCCGCACAGCTCGGCGAAAAACTGATTATCCCGATAAATATGCGTGACGGAAGCCTTATATGCACGGGCAAGGGCAACCCCGACTGGAATTTCTCAGCTCCTCACGGTGCGGGCAGACTTATGTCACGTTCAGAGGCTAAACAGTCTTTCACGGTTTCGGAATTTAAAAAGCAGATGAAAGATGTTTTTACCACTTCCGTAAACGCTTCCACACTTGATGAATGTCCCATGGCTTACAAGAGTATCAATGATATTCTCTCAAATATCGGCGATACGGTAACGGTTGAACACATAATTAAGCCTATATATAACTTCAAAGCCGGCATCGAAGAAGACTAATAATTTTTTGTCGGAAATTCTTGATTTTTACGCAGTTATGTTATATAATTATAAAAGGCAATGGTCCAAATATTTTTAAGGTCTTTCGACCTAACAGGAGGAATTTTTAAATGTTAGTATCAGCAAAAGATATGATGGAAAAAGCCAGAGACGGCAAATATGCTGTTGGTCAGTTCAACATCAACAACCTTGAATGGACAAAGGCTATCCTTCTCACAGCAGAAGAACTTCGCTCACCGGTTATCCTTGGTGTTTCTGAAGGTGCAGGAAAATATATGTGCGGTTACAAGACTGTTGTAGGTATGGTTAATGGTATGCTTGAAGAACTCAAGATTACTGTTCCTGTTGCTCTCCACCTCGACCACGGCTCATTTGAAGGTGCTAAGGCTTGTATCAATGCAGGTTTCTCATCTATCATGTTTGACGGCTCACACTATCCGATTGAAGAAAACATTGCAAAGACTACTGCTCTCGTAAATACTTGTGATGTTCTCGGTATCTCCCTCGAAGCTGAAGTTGGTTCTATCGGCGGTGAAGAAGACGGCGTTATCGGTGCCGGCGAATGTGCAGACCCTAACGAATGCAAAATGATTGCTGACCTCGGCGTTACTATGCTCGCAGCAGGTATCGGAAACATTCACGGTAAATATCCTGAAAACTGGGCAGGACTTTCTTTTGAAACTCTCGCAGCAGTTAAGGAAAAGGTTGGCGATATGCCTCTCGTTCTCCACGGTGGTACAGGTATCCCTGATGACCAGATTAAGAAGGCTATTTCTCTCGGCGTTGCAAAGATTAACGTTAACACAGAATGCCAGTGGGCTTTCCAGGAAGCTACAAGAAAGTACATCGAAGAAGGCAAGGACCTTCAGGGCAAGGGCTTCGACCCAAGAAAACTCCTTTACCCAGGATTTGAAGCTATCAAGGCTAAGGTTAAGGAAAAGATGGAACTTTTCGGTTCAGTAGGCAAGGCTTAATTCCTGAC
>URWK01000100.1 GCA_900551505.1 uncultured Ruminococcus sp.
CATTAAAGCAACTAACAACTTTTCTCCATCAGGCAGACGGAGTGAACAGCAATCCCCAGTTTCTGCCCTGTAAATCCAAGTTTTTCTTCCGTGGTAGCCTTTACACTAATACGGTCGATATCACAACCTACAGTACCGGCAATTTTTTTTCTCATTTCGGGGATATACGGAGCAAGTTTCGGAGCTTGAGCAATGACAGTAGCATCAATATTTTCTACCATGTAGCCGTGTTCTTTCGCAAGTTCCACAACATGACGCAAAAGTTCAAGGCTGTCAGCTCCCTTGTATTTCGAGTCTGTGTCGGGGAAGTGCTGACCGATGTCACCGAGTGCCAGAGCCCCTAAAATTGCATCCATAATCGCATGAACCAGAACATCGGCATCGGAATGTCCGTCAAGTCCTTTTTCGTATGGAATTTCCGTTCCGCCGAGTATAAGTTTTCTGTTTTCCGCAAATCTGTGAACATCATAACCGTGACCTATACGCATTTTTTAACCTCTTTCTTTGCCTGCAACAAGAATTTTCGCAATCTCAATGTCTTCAGGTGTAGTAATTTTAATATTTGTGTAATCGCCGTCCGTGATATAAATTTTTCCGCCGACCGCTTCTACAATCTGGCAATCATCGGTGCAGTCAATATTATATTTTTGGACAAACTCAAGACCGTTATAATAAACTTCTTTTTTAAAGACCTGCGGAGTCTGTACAGCGTAAAGAAATTGTCTTGGCGGAGTGTCCGTAACAAGATTATCCGATACGGTTTTAATGGTATCCTTTACGGGAACAGCAGGGGCAGAACCTCCGAAAACAGAAGCATTTTTTATAGTTTCCGAAATGATTTTCTGAGTAACCAGAGGTCTTGCACCGTCATGAATGGCGATAAGTTCTGTTTCATAAGAAACTTCCTTTATGCCGTTTGCAACGCTCTCCTGTCTGGAATTTCCGCCCTTTGCGAAAGCTTTAAGTTTCGTGATGTTTTCGGATTCTGCAATTTTCCTGAATGTTTCAATATCCTGCTCTCTTGCGACAACAATTATTTCTGCAATATCTTCACATTCTTCAAATGCTCTCATGCTCATTCCGATAACGGTATGACCGTTGATTTCAAGCAGTTGTTTATTACAGCCCCTCATTCTTTCGGAATTCCCGGCTGAAACAATTACCGCTGAAACATTGTTTTTTGTATTAATCATAAGTTTCCTCCTGAACTTTATGCGGTTTTCTCAATTATATCATGAAGAAAAAGATATTACAACTCGGATTACAGAAATTAACCGCAATGTAATGTATCTTACTTTATACTGTCACAGGGCTGACACGAAACATTAACGATAACTTTGTAAAATTATTCAGGTTATTGTCCGAACATAATTCGACCTTATGGAATATAATAATATAAGATTAATCATGTTATGTCATGTTATTTAAGGAGTGAGGTAAATATGACAAACCTGACAACTGTGACGTTTTCATCTGTTACCTCTGCAATGAAAGCGGAACAGGTATTCCGTAACAACGGTTACAGGTGCGAGATAAAGAGAATCCCAAGAACTCTCGGAGGTTGCGGATATAAAATTGATGTTTCTGCCGGAATGGAAATGACAAAAAGGATACTTGAATTAAACTTTATAAGATATGGTTCAATCGGTGGCGAATACGATGAATATTATTAATTTCGATAATTCGGCGACAACTTTCCCAAAGCCCGTTGAAGTCAGAAGAATTGTTAAGTGGGCAACGGAAAATTGCGGAGGAAATGCGGGACGTGGCGGTCACAGTCTTGCAATGATTACGTCCGAATGGGTATACCATACCAGACAAAAAATAGCTGAATTTTTCGGCGGAGAATCGGAAAATGTAGTTTTTACGGTAAACTGTACTCACGCCTTGAACTTCGCAATACACGGCTTACTGAAAAAGGGCGACCATGTTATTATAAGTTGCCTCGAACACAATTCGGTGTCAAGACCCGTTGAAGCTATGGCGAGAAAAGGTTTAATCAGATACGATATTGCGGAAGTTTTCGCAGAACCCGAAAATACTGTACAGAGTTTCAGAAACCTTATAAGACCCGACACAAAAGCTATTATCTGTACTGTCGCAAGTAATGTCACGGGTCAGATTTTACCGTACAGGGAAATCGGGCAACTTTGCAGGGAAAAGGGAATATGTTTTATAGCGGACGGAGCTCAGGCTTGCGGAATAATTCCCGTGAAACTTTCGGACGGTATAAATATTCTCTGTACGGCAGGACACAAGGGACTTTATGGAATAATGGGAACAGGCTTATTGATTACAGACGGAAAATATCCGCTTGAACCGATAATTGAAGGCGGAACGGGAACTACATCACTTGAACTTGAACAGCCTGATTTTTTACCTGAATCGCTTGAAAGCGGCACACTCAACACCGTAGGTATATTGTCGCTTTATGCGGGAACGGACTTTGTTGAAAGGCTTACTACAGAACGGATATATAACCATGAAATGAAAATTTGCAACAGGTTTATAGAATTGATTTTGGCAATACCGCATTTAATCATATACAGAAATCCTTATGCCGATTATGTGCCGATAGTGGCTTTTAATATTGAAGGAATGACTTCGGAAGAAGTCGCAGATTACCTCAACAGGAAAGGTTTTTGTCTGAGAGCAGGTTATCAGTGTGCAGGGCTTGCACATAAATGGCTCGGAACAACGGACGGAGGAACATTGAGATTATCGCCGTCAGTATTCAGCAATGAGCATCAAGCGGAACAGCTTGCAGGAGTTATAAGAGGACTTGTAAGGGGAAATTCTTTTAACCCGTAATGGACTAATGGTTGTCCGCAACCTTGAAATTTCTTTGTCTGACGGGCAGAATATTAAGCATGAATTTAGTTGACAGATAAAATCATGAATGATATACTATTATAAATAAGGAACAAAAAAACGTATAACAAAATAAAATGAATTGTCATACAGTGATATTTTTTTTCAATCGGGTATAACAGCCCGATACATATATAAATAAAATTGGGGGTTTCGCATAATTCAGGAATTATGCGTCAGGCAAAAGGAAGTGGATTATGTACGTTCTTAAAGACATTTGGGATTCGTTGTTTAATGTTATAAAAACAATTGAAGTCAGAGATATTCTTGATATGGCGTTGCTCAGCTATATCATTTTTAAAGGTATAAAAATTATAAGAGAAACAAGAGCGGGACAACTTCTGAAAGGAATTGTACTGTTCATAGGGGCTTATCTTGTCTGTAAGCAGCTGGAACTTAAAGCAATGACGTTTTTGCTTGAAAACACGCTTAATGTGGGACTTCTTGCGATAATGATAATGTTCCAGCCTGAATTGAGAAGGGCATTGGAGAAAGTTGGAAGAACAAGCGTATCGAATATGCAGATTTTCTCGAACAGTTCTACAGATGAACTTACTCAGAAGTGGGAAACGGCTATAACGGCTATATGTGATGCCTGTGAAGAATTGTCTTCAACTACCACGGGTGCATTGATAGTAATCGAAAGACAAACTAAGCTTGGTGAACAAATTGATACCGGCGTTATAATGAACGCAGAACCCAGTAAAGAAATTTTCGGAAATATATTTTACCCGAAAACGCCGTTACATGACGGAGCGGTTATAATGCGTGACGGAATGATACTTGCGGCGGCTTGCTTTTTGCCGAAGCCTCAGAAAGAGGAATTTATAAATAAGAAACTCGGTTCACGTCACAGAGCGGCTATAGGAATGAGCGAAAATTCAGATGCGATAATAATTGCGGTTTCCGAAGAAACGGGTACAATATCAATTGCGGAAAACGGAAACCTTGAAAGACCTTTTAACAGGACGACCCTTGAAAGATACCTCAGGAATAAAATAATTCCTCAGCAGATAGAGGAGGATAAACCTGCAAAACAAAAGAAAGTTCCGAAAAGAAAACGGAGGGAGAAAAATTGAATGTAACAGGCTTTTTCAATAACCTAAAAGGAAATTTTCTGAATGCAGTCCGCAAGGATACATCGCTTGTGATATATTCGATAATAGGTGCTATTGTAGGCTGGTTTATAATTTCCATGACAGTATACCCGACAACTCCTAAGACAATAACAAATGTTCCGCTGGAGATAGACATAAGCGGAACTTCCGCACAGCGTAACAATTTGAGCGTGGTAAGTCAGGACATCGAAGAAGTAACGGTACAGATTTCGGGCGAGCGTTCCCAGATAGGAAACATGAAGCCACAAGACCTTACCGCAAAGGCGATAATAGATAATGTTTCAATGTCGGGCGAGTATGATTTGGAGATAGAAGTTGAGAGCAATAAGAACGTAAAGTTTGAAGTAACTTCCATATCACCTAAGAAGGTCAAAGTAAACTTTGATGAAATGATTACTCAGGAAATAGAAGTTACCCCGAAAGCTCCGAATATAACGATTGCGGATGGTTTCTATAAAGATGATTTGGTATGTACACCGTCAACAATTACGGTTTCAGGACCGAGAATGCAAATTGAAAAGATTACAAGTTGTGTGGTTTCAACAGACCTTTCAACAGAGCTTTCAAGTTCCTATTCGACACAGACAAACAACATAGTTTTCTATAATAACGGTACGGAATTTGACACCGAGGGACTGAATATACCGACTACGGATTTTCAGATTGACATACCTGTTTACATGAAGAAAGACATACCGCTTGACTATACGATAAAGAATGCTCCGTCATACTTTGATACAAGTTCGCTTAAATTCAAACTCTCATCTGACAGCATAACGCTTGCATCGCCAAATGATGATGTTTCAAAGCTGGAAACCTTGCATATAGGATATATAGACCTCAGAGAGATAGATATAAACAGCGTGTTTACATTTAATATTGCCTTGAAAGCGGGTTACAAGAATCTTTCGGGAATAACGAGCGTAACGGCATCGCTTGAATCAGAAGGACTTGACAAGAAAGATGTAACTGGAGTAAATGATTTCAGTTTCATAAACGTTCCGGCAGGCTACAATATTTCGCCGATAACAAATAATATTTCGGTAACGCTTATAGGTCCTGCCGAAGACATAGCCAAGATAACGGCAATGGATATTGTGGTTCAGGCAGATTTCAGCAATATTGATATACAAAGTGAATCATTCAGTGTTCCGATAACGATATTAGTACCACAGTACAAGAATGTATGGGCGTATATGCCTTCCGACCAATACACAACGGAAGTCTTTGTTGAAGCTTCAAAGAAGACAGCAGAAGAAACCACTTCTTTAAATTCTCCGAGTTCTAAAGAAAGTGTGAAAACTTCCGTTCCGTCAAAGGAAGATGAAACAAGCAGTAACACAGATGAAGAAAAGTAATTTCACACAGTAAGAGCCGGGGGGGGGGGCGGCGCGGGCGGGGCGGGGGGGGGCGGCGGCGCGGCGCCGGGTGCCCTCGGGAATAAAGAAGATTGACGACGAAATACCCACCAGAGAAGCGGAGATCGCAATGCATTTGACATT
>URWK01000101.1 GCA_900551505.1 uncultured Ruminococcus sp.
TATTTTTCTTTATTCCCTTCCGCTCACTCACTCTGCCTCCCCCTACATCCCTCTATCTATATCTTACCTTCCTCTCCTCCCTTTTTCCCTCGGGGGGGGGGGGCGGGGGCGCGGGGCCCCCCCGCCCCCCCCCCCCCCCCCCCCCCCCCCCCCCCCCCCCCCCTGATTTACCCCAATAACAGAAAATTAAAAAAATCATATTCAGATTTCAATTGTCGGCTGTTGACTGTCGCAAGTCGGAACAGTCAGTGCAAGCAATGCAAGTTCATCTCCGAGAACCGCAAAAAGTTCACCGAGTACACCCAGTTGGTCAGCGGTCAGTTCCCCGGCAAGCTGAAAAGAAATAGCAGTTGCAACAGTAATCAGACGTTGACCGTAACATTTGTCCTTTTGCATAAAAAATCAACTCCCCCATGTTATTATAAGCAAGGAGGAGCTTTTTGGTTACTTGGACTGTTTTTTGCGAAGTTCGGTTATTTCGTAGATTTGCTTGTATTCTATGAAACATTCCGCCAAATCTTCAGCAGTGATATTTTTGTTTCCGTAGCAGACTTTTTCAAACGTCTTCACGAGATGAGTTATTTCAAGTCCCGTTTTTTCAAAGGTAAACGAATTGAACATATCGGGAGTAAAAGCGGAAAGATTTACTTTGTAACGGCGTTCAGAAATCTTTACAAGTCTGCCGTACATTTTTATAACTTTTTCGTTAGCGGAAGTATGTTTTAATCTGTGTCTGAAAATCCGTTCAATGATATATCTCAGGAACAGGATTGCGAGCAGGATTCCGACAAGTGCGATTACAATCAGGACTTTCAGAAAAGCCTGAATGTACGGCATAAGAGGGTTTGAAGTATCTTCAAATGTTATCATAAATCCGCTTACAGTCGGCTCGAAAGTCGTCCAGCCAGTTCCCGAAATATAGACTTCACAGAATGCGTGTGAATGATATTCTCTTACGTTATAAATAGTCGGATTGTCTTTTGACTGTTCATAAACGATAAAACCTTCAACATATCTTGCAGGAAGTCCGGCAGAGCGTGCAAGAAGTGTCATGGCAGTTGCGAAATCCGAACAAATTCCCGTCTTGCTGTTAAAAAGAAAATAATCAACGCTTGTTTCCTGCGGTACAAATTCCAAATCATACTTGAAATTCTGTTCAGTAAAGTATTGTTCAATTGCCTTAGCCTTTTCGTAGTCGGAAGTCAGACCTTCGGTAATTTCACCTGCAAGTTCTCTGACCTGTTCAGAAATTTCATCATCGACATTCAGAAAATTGTCAACGGCATATGCGTAGTCATAAGAAACAAAGCTGTTTTTTGAAAGTTCAAGATACTTGTCAAGATTATTTTTTGTCCAGTCACTTTCAAGGCTCTTTTCCTGTATATAGTTTATTGAATAATGGTCATTGCTGTTACGGTTTCTGAGCAGAATTTCGGAATGAGATGTTCTGCCTGTGCCTGTATTTTCCGAAACTGCCGAAAGTGTATAAAGCGGAGCGGGAATATATACAGACGGAAGATTCTGAGGGTTAATTTTGATGTTGTTTTCCGAATATTCCGAAATATTGTTTTCCGCTTCAAAAGGTGTTTCGGAATATATTTTTGAGATGAAAGAATTCCATATGGTGTTGTAATTGCTGAATGAACCGGATGAGAAATTCCAGTGTCCGCCCGAATAATTGTCGAAGCACTGACGGCGTAAGTACAAAGGTTTTTCAAGGATTTTTTCGGATTCGACAGTGAAAAGAATACGGTTTGAAGTGTAGTTTGCTCCGGTGTTTGCGGAAGACTGCGTTGAGAACATGGAAAAGTTTCCGCCGATACCGATATTCTCGATTAAGACCGTATCAAGAAAATTACTGTTCTTTTCCTGCTGTGAAACAACTTTAGGCTTAGGAATAACGGCACATAAAAGAGTGGAGAATACTATAAAGAGAGAAACAGAAAAGATATACGAACGGTTTGCAATGACTTTTGTATACTTTTCATTCTGTGCGGATTCAGAGATACAGAGTGCAACATATGAAGCCATAATCAGCAGTAGCGAGATTAACGGCATGGTGTCCTCTCTTTTTGAGTAGATGACAATAGGTATTAACAGAACGAGCAGGTTTCCCATTCTTCTGAAAATGATTTGCGTGAAGTAATAAGTAACCGAGATTACAAAGAATCCGCCTCCGAACATTATCGCAACAGAATAGGGAAGAAAAAATGTATCAGCACTGTGGACAGTATAAAACCACTGCCGGAAAGAAAGACTGAAATAACGTTCATTGTGGAATACGAGAATGGAGGAAAGAACAGTTACCCCGAATATAAGAAGGATATAAATTTCTCCTCCCAGTCTTTTCATCGAGTGGAGCTTGTCAAGCAGAATGAACACGAGTCCGTAAAATGCAAACATGAGCAGAGAAAGCGGTAACACATATTCAGAATGATAACAATAGAGAACAGACCCCGAAACTACCGTTGCAAAAATAAGCGGTAACAGAAATTTTTTAAGTTTTTCGTCCATTTTCTATACCTCCGCCGACTTCGAGAAATTAAAGAGATTGTCAATTGTCCAGAGATTATTGTGTTTGAAATTGCTGTTCTTTGTCTGCACATAGAAAAGTGTTATGTCATGAGTGTTTGTTGCACTGAAACATTGTTTCGGATTATTCCCGAAGACAGTAAGAGTTCTGATACCTTTTTCAGAAATCTTTGAGAACGGAATTGTATAAGTCTGCGGAATTGTATATTCTGAAAGCTTTATGCAAAGGTCACTTACGGAAGTTTCATCACTCAGCCTCCGGAAAGAACCATCAGGCAAACAGAAAATGCATTCTGCTCCGCTTCTAATCATGAGTTTGGCGAAGCCGCAAGCTGATTGAATGCATAAGTCAATATCCTTTATCAGTTCGGGAGTTTCTTTTTCCGAAAAGAAGTCAATGCATATTGCTTTTTCGGAAACGGCAATAGCTTCATCGAGCCTTACCATTAAAGAATTTTTCTTTGAAGAAAGTTTCCAGTTAATTTTTTTTACAGGGTCGCCCGGCTCGTAAGGTCTGTGTTCATAACCTGCCACGGTTGCCGAGCCGAAAGAAACAGTACTTGAAGAAGTTTCATCATCGGCATTGTCATCGCTCGAAGTAACCGCAAAAACTTCTTTAAGCAGGTTGTTTTGAGGTGAAAGTTCCGCAACTTCGGGGATAATACAGACATCAGCGGAACACACTTCATAATTTTTAAGGTTTCTGCTGAAAATTCCGAGGTAATCAACTATTCTGATACTTTTCAAAGTGATTTGAGCTTTCCCAAAAAATTCAGCCTGATATTTCAGTGAAACGGTTTCACTTTCGGAAGTCCCCATAGCCACCCTGCACTTTTCAATATTATTTGAGGGGTCACGTTTCAGCGTAAGAGGGGAAAGCCTTGGAGAAACTTCAAATTCAGCTTCGATAAACGGGAAAGGTATTCTGGTAGTTTTCGAGAGGGTAAGTAAAATTTCCTGTTCTGCTCCTTTTTTGATGTAACGTGAATGACATTCAAGGGAAACGGAAAGACGGCTTGAGGCAAAAACCATATTTATAAATGAAAATACCGCCGAGAATATAAGAAAAGCGGTGACAAATACACCGCTTGTGCCGTCAATGTAAAAGGCAATGAAAACAGCCGTAAGAATACATAACAGATATGAAATTTTGTTTTTCATCGTTTAAGCACCTCTTTGCGTTTTATCGGAACAGGCACTTCATCAATGATTTTCTTAATAGCGGTTTCGGCGTTGCCTTCTGCTCTGCCCTTGCCGGAAAGCATTATTCTGTGAGCCAGCACGGAAGCAGAAACCGCAAGTATATCATCGGGAATTACAAAGTCACGTCCTTCAATGAAAGCGTAAGCCTTGGAAGCCTTCAGGAGTGCAATGCTTCCTCTCGGGCTGATGCCGAGGTCAACCAGAGGACTGTTTCGGGACTTTTCCGCAATGGCTACAATATATTCACGCAAATTACGGGCAACAGTGACATTTTTAACTTCTTCTTGCAGTCCGGTTATATCGGAAACATTGAGAACAGCAGATATAGACTTTGCAGGAGAGCCGAATTCAGAGCCTTCCATAATCCGCAATTCTTCTTCCATGTCGGGATAACCCATTGAAAGTTTCATCAGAAATCTGTCCATCTGTGCTTCCGGTAAATGATAAGTTCCGTAAGTTTCAACGGGGTTTTGTGTCGCAAGTGTCATGAACGGTTCAGGAAGTTTATGAGTTTTTCCGTCAAGACTTATCTGATGTTCTTCCATGATTTCGAGCAAGCTGGATTGTGACTTAGGGGAAGCACGGTTAATTTCGTCAGCGAGCAGGAAATTGCACATTGCCACGCCTTCTTTGTATTCGAGTTCATGAGTGTGTGAATTGACCATCGAGAAGCCCACAATATCAGACGGCATAATGTCAGGGGTAAGCTGTATTCTGTTGAAGCGACCGTTTACCGATTTCGCAAGTGCAGAAACAAGCTGGGTTTTTCCGACACCGGGAACGTCTTCAATCAGAACGTGACCGCCACACAGCATACTGCAAATGACTTTTTTAATGACATCGGTTTTTCCGACAATAGCTTTCTCCATATTGTCAATTAAAAGTGATATTTTATTGTTCAAGTTTTTATTTCTCCATATTTTTAACAGTTTTATTAAGCCAGGTGAGAATATCTCCGAAAACTTCATCTTTATTGATTTCGTTCAGGAGTTCGTGACGTGCTTCGGGGTAAAGTTTTATTTCCACATTACAACCATTGTCGACCAGTTTCTTGTAAATGTTCTTCACGCCAAGTCCGTAAAATCCCACAGGGTCTGCATCGCCTGCAAGCATTATAAGCGGTAAGTCCTTTGGAACATTTTCAGCCCATTCCTTTTTAGAAACTTCATGGAGCATTGACGCAAGGACTTCATAACCTTCGGCAGTAAATCCGAAATTACATTTTTCATCGTCAAGGGTTTTCTGTATGTGTTCGGTATCTCTTGAAACCCAGTCGAATTTTGAATTTTTGTCAGTTCGGTGATTGTAGATTTTGAAGCCGAGTGCAAGAAACTTTTCACTGCGGAATTGCTCACCCTTTATTTCTGAAAGCAGATGCGAAAACCTCTTTCCGAGCATGGAAAGAAATTTCCCGTCACCTGTACTGCAAATCAGACAACCGTCAAGTTCATATGCGTATTGTGTAAGGTAAAGCCTTGCAATGAAAGAACCCATACTGTGACCGAGCAGAATAAAAGGAATACCGGGATATTCCTTTTTAACTATCTGAGTGAGTATGTGAACGTCATCGACTAAGTAATGCCAGTCATCGCCTATCGCAAAGTATCCGAGTTCGGAATTGTCTTTAACGCTTTTGCCATGCCCGATATGGTCGTTTCCGCAGACGAGAATACCATTATGACAAAGATATTCGGCAAAAGGTTC
>URWK01000102.1 GCA_900551505.1 uncultured Ruminococcus sp.
GTTCAAGTTTGTTCATCTCAGACACTAACAAGGACGACAAAGCTTGGAGTGAAGTATGGCTTAACCTCGCAACAGGAGAAAGTTCTTACCTCAACGAAGCTAAAAACTGTTCTGAATATGACGGCTGGGTTCACTGCTGGGGCAAGGTTATGGGCGGTTACTACTGCATGATGCAGTCAGTTACAGGCGATTCCTCCTGGAAGAGCAAAGTTGTTGAAAATATTAACAGACTCGGCAATGAAAGCACCACACCACAAGGTTATAATGCTATCGGCGGTGGCTGGGGTTCTGCAAGATACAATACTTCTTATCAGCTTTACGCCCTCACATACGCAAAGGAAACAGGCGATACTCAGTATGTAAGCAAGGCTCAGAAACAGATGGATTACCTGCTCGGAGAGAATAACCTCGGACAAAGTTATCTCATCGGTTACGGCAATAAATATCCTACTCACCCACACCACAGAGGTTCAGGTCAGAACCTTAAAGATGCCAACGATACAGGCGACCAACTTTACACACTCTGGGGAGCTTTGGTTGGAGGCCCTGGCGGAGATGACAGCTATCAGGATATAACAAGCGACTATAACAAGAACGAAGTTGCTCTTGACTATAACGCTTCCTGCGTAGGTGCTTTGGCAGGTCTTTACGAACTCGTCGGCAAGGAAGCAGGCAATGAACCGATTGCAGACTTCTCAAACGATGAAATAAAACTTTACTACGGCGGTCACGAAACAGGCGGTCAGCCTACCGAAACACAACCTACCGAAACACAGCCTACTGAAACAACTACAGAATCTACAACTACTGAACCGACCACAACTCAGCCTACTGAAACTCAGCCAACTACCACAACAACTACAAGCACTACTTCAGATACAACAACTTCTACTTCAAACGGTGGTAACTCAGGCAGCATTGGCGATGTAAACGGAGATGGCAGAATTAACATTGCTGACCTCTTTGCACTTGCTCAGCACGTTGCAGCAATCTCTACTCTTGAAGGCGATTCACTTACAAATGCAGACGTAAACGGAGATAACAAGGTTAATATTGCTGACCTCTTTGCACTTGCTCAGGAAATCGCAAGCTGATTTACGCACAGACAAGTTAAAATTTAAAATCTGAAATATTTATCCGTCTGTGTCAAAGCAGACGGATTTATTTTTTATTGTGCAGATTATTTTCTTATTTACAATTTTAAAAAATTGTGCTATAATGACAATAACTTAAAATTAAGATTAACTTGCAGGGAGGTTTAAAATGAATTACTGGTTACATAGGATTTCACAACATTCTGAACTTGCATATCCTTTACTTGAAAGAGGATATATTTCCATCGGCTTTTCATGCCTTTCAAATGAAGAATTTCTTGAAGAAGTCCTGAAAGGTGACAAAAGCTGGTCGTATTTTGACAAAAAGTGTCTTGAAGCTTCAGGTGTCAGAAAAAGAACCCGTTACAGTCTTTGGAGATTTATTGCGGAATTTAAAATCGGCGATATTGTGCTTGTTCCGTCATGGGGAAACTTTTCGCTTTACGAAATCGTTGAACGTGCGGTTCTTCCGTCAAGCATTGACATAAAGGGTTTGAAAGATACCGATAACCATGAAATTTATATCAAGGACGGTCTTTTTTACAGAAAAGGACAACACGGCGAAGAAAAAGTTGACATTGGTTTTCTTGTGCGGGTAAAGCCTATTATTACTAATATTTCCCGTTACGGTCACGCTGACCCTGCTCTCCGTTCAAGAATGAAAATCCGTCAGACCAATGCCAATATATCCGACCTTGAACAGAGCATTTCAAATGCTATCCAGTCCGGACAGGATACTATTTATTCAAAGGTTATTGAACAGATGATTCTTCCACTCTACAGCGTTATAAATTCGGAACTTGATGATACCAAGATAGACCAGCTTATCACATGGTACTTCAAGAAAATCGGTGCAACTGAAATCAGGAAACTCCCGGTAAATGAATTTGGTAAGGCTGACTATGCTGATGGTGACATATGTGCAACTTTCGAGCCTATCAGAACTGTGATTTATGCACAAGTCCGCCATCATCAATATGAAACTTCCGACTGGGCATTACAGCAAGTTTATAATTACCGTCACCAGAAGAATATTATTGACGATGAATATACTTATATTCCCTGGGTAGGTTCCACGGTATATGACTTTGATGAAAATACGAAACTTCAGGCTAAAGTTGCAGGTGTCCGCCTTATAAACGGCAGAGAGTTCGCAAGAATGTTAATTGATGCAGGTATAAACAGAATTGACGATGCTTTCGATTCTCACCTGATTTCAGATAATTCTATCTGATTAAATTATCACGAAACAGTATTCTGACAACGGAATACTGTTTTTTTTATTGCCAAAGACAGATATTTGTGTTATAATTTCATAGTAGTCATTGATTTTACTGCTCTACATATAAAAATTTTTACGGAGGATTTTTCTATGGCAAAAACAAAGAAATTATCGGCAGAAGATATAGAATCAGAATTTAGCAAACTTTATTCGTACTTTTCCGATATGAGAACCGCTGTCAATAACATAAATCATAACCTTGAAACTACTGATGACAATATAAAGTGGCTGAACAGTAGCTTTTCTCTCCAGCAGAAACAGCTTGGTACTGCTGATGAAAGGATTTCATTTCTCGAAGCACTTGACAGCGACAAGAAAGATGGAAAACAGGCTAAACTTACAGATATTTATGACCGCATTACATATATCGAAAAGAAAATTGCTGAAATACGCCTGAAAATTTCAGACAATAAAAAAGAACACTTACAACAGTTTGAAGAATTGAATTCTGTTTCGGATGAATTTTCCATAAGACTTGACAAGCTCGAAGCAAACATTGCGGAATATCTCAACAATAACACCGAAACGGAAAATTATGAAGTCAATTCGCAGGAAATCGCACTCTTGCAGTCTGAAATAAGTTTCTGCAAAAAGAAACTTTCCGCACAAGATGAAATGATAGCAAAAATGCAGGACACTATTATCCTGCTCACCAAAGAAATAAGTAACCTTTCAAAGATGCCGGAAATCGACAGTAAGGAAGAAAAAGAACTTGTTCCGCCCGAAACCGAAAAGCCCGAAAATGTTCAGAAGCAGGACAAACCTGTAATTGAAGACAAAGCAGAAGAAAACGTTAAGGAAAAGGAAACCGAAAACAACACAAACATTAACGAAAATATCGACATTGATATTCCTGATGTATTCTCTGAACTGCTTGACCTCGCTCCGCCTAAGCCAAAGGTTGAGGCAACCAAAAAGCCCGGAAAAGTAAAAGAACCTGAAAAGTCTGAAAAAAATAATGAAGTTGCTCCGCCTGAAGAGCAGGAAGCACAAAAACCGCTTGAAGAAGAAAAAGTTTCAGAAAAATCCGAAAAGCTTTCAGAAGAATTTACTACAAGCACTACTAAGCCTTTCAAAATTCCTGCTCCCGAACCACCCGCAGAACCCGAAAAGCCCGAAACTCATACGGCTGTAGCAGTTGCCGAACGTCCTGAAATTCCTGAACTTATGAAAAGGTTCGTAATTCCGCAAACTCCCGGAATAGTTCTTTTCGGTAACAACGAAACTCCCGAAACTCTTAAAGTAAAACTCTTTGAACTGAAAAACCTTGACGAAATACTTGAATGTATTGATAACTTTGACAACGTTACAAAGACCCGATATTCAAGATGTATTGACAGCTATTGTGCAAGACTTGACAAGGCTATGAGCAAAATTGACTTCTCAACAGTAAAGGAAAATGAAATTTCCGTACAGCTTTCAAGTGCTTTCTTCAAGATTGTTTCAAAGTACCTTATCGAAATCTTTATCAATCCTGCTTACAACATTATCAAGAACAATCGTGGACGTGAAGAAGATGCAAAACTTTATGAAGAACTCCTTGTAAAAATAAACGCATACCTTACAAAGTGCTGTATCTACACAAGAAAGATGGATTTCAGCAAACAGTTTGACCAGAAGTTTCTCGATGTCATGAATATCCGCAGAGTTCCGGGACTGAATCCTTTGCGTGACGGTCTTCCGTTCGAGGTCAAAAGGCTTCCGTATTGTATGAGTTACCTTGACCCTACGGGTCGCCGTGCAATTCTGCTTAAACAAGGGGCTGTAGACCTTTATGAAGGCAACTGATTAAAATTTAACCAATTAAAAATCATTTCAGCAGACAAAATTAAAGAGTGGAGTTACTAAGTAGCTCCACTCTTTTTCTATGTTGTTTAAATGTAAAAGAAAGTATTGGGTATTATTTATTCTGTGAACATCGGTGTTGAGAGGTAACGTTCGCCTGTATCAGGAAGAAGTACAACAATTGTTTTTCCCTTGTTTTCAGGACGCTTTGCAAGCTGAATACCTGCCCATGTAGCCGCACCTGAAGAAATTCCGACTAAAGCACCTTCTTTTCTTGCAATCTTTCTGCCTGTTGCGAAAGCGTCTTCATTTTCAACTGTGATGATTTCGTCATAGATTTCAGTGTTAAGAGTTTCCGGAACGAAGCCTGCTCCGATTCCCTGAATTTTATGAGGACCGGCTTTGCCTTCTGAAAGTACAGGGCTTGTGGCAGGCTCTACTGCTACAATTTTTACATCAGGCTTCACACTCTTTAAATATTCACCTACACCTGATATTGTTCCGCCAGTCCCTACTCCGGCAACAAATATATCCACCTTGCCTTCTGTCTGTTTCCAGATTTCAGGACCTGTTGTCTTGATATGTGCCTTTGGATTTGCCATGTTATCAAACTGTGCAAGAATAACTGAACCCGGAATCTGCTCATGAAGTTCCTCAGCTTTTTCAATTGCACCCTTCATGCCCTTAAATCCATCAGTAAGTACAATTTCAGCACCGTATGCTTTTAAAATATTGCGTCTTTCTATTGTCATAGTCTCAGGAAGAGTAAGTATTGCCTTATATCCTTTTATAGCCGCAACTGATGCAATTCCAATACCTGTATTTCCTGATGTCGGCTCTATAATTGTAGCTCCCGGCTTTAAAAGCCCTTTTTCCTCGGCATCTTCAATCATTGATAAAGCCACTCTGTCTTTTACAGAACCTGTAGGATTAAAATATTCAAGTTTTGCTATTACACTTACATCACTGATTCCAGACTTCTTCATATATCTGTGAAGAAATAAAAGTGGTGTATTTCCTATTAAATCCGTTGCACTATGATACATATTCTCCATTTTCTTACTCTTTCTCCATTTCTTAAATGTTTCTGAGATATTCCATAACTGAATATATCGCATTGGCACCGTCTGCCGCAGCAGTTACAACCTGTCTTAACTGCTTTGTGCGGACATCACCGGCTGCAAACAGGCCATTTACTGTCGTCTTTGTATCTTCCGATGCCTTTACATAATTGCTCTCGTCGAGCACGCCGAACTCTTTTAA
>URWK01000103.1 GCA_900551505.1 uncultured Ruminococcus sp.
CGTTACAAGTGCAATTTTCTTTTCCATTTTAATTCTCCTGTAAACTTCTGATATATTTATAATCTACCATATTTCAGGTTGAAAGTCAATTGGATATTTCTTAGAATTGTTTGAAAAAAAATCAGACTCCTTCAAATAAAGAAGTCTGATGCATATTTATGTAAAAGATTTATTTATTTTTTAGGTAATCTCTCTTAAGTTTCAGCAGGTCAAGGGCATTTATACTCCAGTCACCGTTGATGTCAAGTAACGATTTGTCAACTGCTGACAAGTTTGAGAAGCCGGCAAGGTTATTTTTGAAAATCAGAATGTCTGAAGCCGATGAAACGCCGTCACCGTTAAAGTCGCCTTTGGAGAATACGGGACTTGAATTGTAATGAATCTTGAAATGGCCGTTCAAATACTCATCTACGGTCAAATCCGATTCGCTGCCTGCATAATAAAGGTCTGTAAAATTATAGATATAATTGAAATCTATAGGTTCGATTGATGTTACAGTTTTAGGCATAATGTAAATTGCGTCTTTTTTGCCAATAGGATATGAAATAATTTCTGTTTTGTCCTTATTGTAAAGTACGCCGTTTTCGCTTGAGAAAGATGAGTTGTTACCGACTACGTTAATATTTTCCAGGCTGCGAAGATTCTCAAACGCAAACATATCAATAGAGTTCAGACCGGAAGAAATATTCAAAGTTTTTATATGTTCGCCGGAGATATAACCGAAATTCGTCATAGTGTCAGGCAATGTCAAAGTTTCCAGAGTTACAGGGATAATAAGAATTTCTGTCTGGTATTTATCGTAAAGCACGCCCTTGTACATTGAGAGGTACTGACTGTCAGGGTCGATAGTGACTTTCACTAACTGAGGACAATTTGCAAACGCAGAAGAGATTTCCTTTACACTCTTTGGGATATCTATTTCTTTAAGGTTACTTTGAGAAAATGCCGCAGCCCTTATGTAGAGCAGAGATTTAGGAAGTTCGATGGATGTTGCACCAAAATTTAAAAAACATTCCTGACCGATTTCTCTTAAATTTGCAGGCATTTTTATTTCTGTAAGGTTAGGGCAATAATAAAATGCCTGATAATCAAGCAATGTTACACTGTCAGCCAAAGTTACTTTTGTAAGATTGTTGCACCAGGCAAAAGCGTCATTGGATATACTTGTTACGCCATCTTCAACAACAATTTCCTTTATATATTGAGCAAAAGAATACCAAGGAGTTTCGGCACAGTTTTTCTGTTGTAAAAATTCGGTCATGTCACCGGTGCCGCTTATTGTCATAAGCCCGTTTGAATCAAGTTTCCATGTAAGATTTTCACCACATACACCCATTGCGACAGGAGCTTCACAACTGTCTGTAGTCATATTATAGAAAGTCATGTAATTTTCTTTGGCATATCTGTAAGCTTCTGTATTTTCATATCCGTGAATTACCATAATCTTCTCGTGAAAGTTAATACAGTTATCTTCCATATTTGTTACAGATTCGGGAATATATATGTCGCTCAAAGCAATTTCTTCCGGATTAGTTGTATAAATTGGCCAAAAAGCATTTTGACGGATAGTTTTTACAGTTGAAGGGACAGAATATGATTTGTTGTCATTCCCCATAGGGTATAATATAAGTTCTGTAAAATCCTTATTAAAAACCACACCGTCTTTAGATGCAAGATACTGATTTTCGGGGTCAACATTTATCATCTTTACGGTATCGCTTGGGAAAATGCCCTTGGAGAAATCTGTAACGGGAACATTTTCAATAGTTGCAGGAATTTCAACGGTTTCGGGGCAATCTTCGTCAATCGAAATGACTACCGCATGGTCTTTATAAACAGCATAACGTACACTATTGGAATCAACGGTCTTACAATCACTTACATATATTGATTTATAAGGAGAGTAAGAAGAGCTTCCGTTATGTCCGTTATCTCCGCTGAAAGAAGCGTCATCAATGTTAATGCTACAAGTTATCTGTGAAACGTCTTCGTCAACAGGTTGTTCAGGAGTTTTGAAAGCAAGACTAAACAAACCGCCGGTTGTGAAATAGTCTGCATTTTTCAGTGAAACGGTGATTGTATGGTTAGTTTCGTCAACTGTTACATTTCCTTGTCCCTGCAATATGGAACTGCTGAGAAAAGTGAGTGAAGAAGTGTAGGAAATTGTAAATTCACTTTCCAGAAGATTTTTACAATCTGTGAGGCTTATTGTAAAAACCGCAGATTCTCCGTAAATATACATTTCACGAGGAACGGAAATGTCAACACTTGCAAGATAATCTCCATCAGTATCATCAGCGGATACAATTGTACTGGTTACTATATTATTACTGTTTTCAGCAATAGTTGCAGAAACAGGAATAATAAGGGCAGAACAAAGTATTGCACAGATGATTCTTTTTTTCAGATTCATATAAAATTCCCCCTTTTTTATTTATATATTAAGTATAATATAATGTTAATATAAATTTCAATTTCAATACTTGAACAAAAAATTTCGGTATTATGATTAAAGTGAGATAATGTTTGACAATGTATGTAGTTTGTAGTATAATTCAGACAACAATATAAAAGGGGGAAATGTCAATGGAACAGAAAAAATTGGACAGGATAAGCGAATTATACCGCAAATCAAAGACCGCAGAGGGCTTGACAGAAGAGGAAAAAGCCGAACAGAAAGCCTTGAGGGACGAATATAGAGCAGGCTTCAGAAGATGTTTGGTTTCGGAACTTGAAAATTGTGTTATAGTGGACGAACATGGAAATCGCAAAAAGGTAAAAGCCAAGGACGAAGAATAACAGAAAGGAAATCATTATGGGAGATATCGAAAAACTTAGAAAACAAATGGACTTCATTATAGAAATAGACAAGATGAAAAATATTTACAGACAAACACTTGTGCTTAACGAGGACAGGGCGGAAAATGATGCAGAACACAGCTGGCATTTGGCTATGATGGTGATGTTGCTTTCGGAGTATGCAAATGAGCCGATAGACGTGCTTCACACAATAAAAATGGTGCTTATACACGATATAGTCGAAGTCGATGCGGGCGACACTTATTGTTACGACAAGGAAGGTTACAAAGATAAGGCAGAACGTGAAGAAAAAGCCGCTCAAAGATTGTTCGGAATGTTGCCCGAAGAACAGAGAAACGAATTGTACAGGCTTTGGAGGGAGTTTGAAGAATTTAAAACGCCTGAATCAAAGTTCGCAAATGCGGTTGACCGTTGTCAGCCTATGACCCTGAATTATAAAAAGGGCGGAATCTCCTGGAAGAAGCACGGCATAAAAAGTTCTCAGGTTTATGAACGCAACAAAAACATCGGTCAAGGTTCAGAACTTATCTGGCAGTATATGCAGGAAGTCCTTAAAGATGCAGAGGATAAAGGAATGTTTGAATAATGTGAAGCGGTTAAAAAATTAACAGAAAGATTATAAATGATTAAAGCCACTATGCTATATTATTATCCGGGTTCAAAGAAAGTGTAAGAACAAAACAGAGTGGAGGCATAAGTCAATGAAAGAACATGGCAAGTTCAGACAGCGGATTGATGCTATAAATGAAAAACGTGAAATCAATTCCACAAAGTACCGTATGACAAATTTCTTGCTTACGGTTCTTTTTCCTGTTTTCATAGTTTCTATGGCAGAAATCAACCAAGGGAAATATGTGAGCAAGTTTATATTATTTGTAGCCGAAAAACCTACAATTTTTCTCTTTAATATCCTGCTTGCATCGGGAATATTCTATACCTTGCTTTACATATTCAAAAAGAGCTGGATAGCTTCAGCGATAGAGGGACTTTCGTATTTCACCCTCAGTATAGTTGAACTTTTCAAATACGGCACAAACGGAAATCACCTTATATTGACAGATATGAAGCTTGCAAAGAGCATAAAGAGTTTAACATCATTTGCATATATAAAAATTACGCCTATGCTTTTAATTTATACGTTTATAGTGTTGGCGTACTTGTTTGCGGTGTTCTGGTTTAATCCCAAAATCAACCCGAAGCCCCAAAAGAGAATTATTACTATTGCAAGTTGCCTGACAGCCTGCGTTTCGGTAATCGCAATACCATCCATCTCAATGCCGGTCTATTCATTCTTTGAGATAGACACCAGTGAGTCAAGTAATACATTCAAACTTAATGAAAAATTTGAAAACAACAGCTTTCTGGCATTTTTCGTTCAGACAGCTTCGGAAAACTTTTCAAAGAGAATAGTTGAACCGAAAGATTACAATTCAGAAACTATTGATGAAATGCTCGAGGAAAACAGCGAAGACAACAAGATTACAACACAAAACAAGCCGAATGTTATTGTTATCATGTCGGAATCGTTTGCGGATTTCAGAAGAATAGCGAAAGACCTTGAAACAGATGCTTATGACGGATTTGACGAAACGGCAAAAGAAGGCTACAGCGGAACGGCAATTGTTCCGACTTTCGGAAGCTTTACGGTAAGAACGGAATTTGAACTTAATTTCGGATTGCCTGTTAAATCTCTTAATGACCCGAATATGCCACAAAGATTGCTGATTGACAGAGAACAGCCGACAGTTGCAAGATATTACAGCGACTTAGGTTACAAGACCGCATATATACATACATTTCTGAGAAGTTTCTATGACAGGGACACAATATACAGCAATTTCGGATTTGATGAAATGTACTTTGAAGACAATCTTACAGTTCCGGTTGAGTATCGCAATTCCTATATTGATGACAGCGTTATTTTTAACCAGATAGAAAAGCTGCTTAAAGACAATGATGAGCCGATGTTTATTCACACTACAACAATGCAGAATCACCAACCTTATAATCAGGGAAAAGACCCTGATGACGAGCTTGGAAATTATCTTGACGGCGTAAGTGATATGACAAAGGATTTCAGGGAATTTATAAATTATCTGAAAACCATTGATGAGCCTACGGTTGTCATGATGGTAGGCGACCATTACCCGTCATTCAAGGGTGAAGACAATATATATAATCAGCTTGAAATAAACGGCGAAACTTGTTCAGTGCTTTATGAACAGCCATATCTCATCTGGACAAATGACAAAAAGGAAATTGACAGTTCAGTGATACCGAACGAAAAAATTTCAACATTTTATCTTCCATATGTGCTTATGGATTCTATAGGCTTAAAGGAAGACAGCTTTGTTCAGACCATGCTTACGAAGATGAAAGAAGTTCCGGTATACTCAACGCATTATAATTCGGAAATCCCGAATGATGAAGAACTTGATATACTGACCTATGACAGAGTTTTAGGCGAGAATATCAGTGATGATTAACCTATACAGATAGGGCGAGCCCCCCCAAACAAAAAAAAGGCGCCCCCCGCACGGCAAAACCAAGGAAAAATCGCAAAGCAGAAAACTAGGACGGCGGGGGACGAGCTACC
>URWK01000104.1 GCA_900551505.1 uncultured Ruminococcus sp.
AAGCACTTCTTTATCTTTGCAATGAGTGTCATGGTACTTTTTAACAAGCATAAGAATATAGTCAATGTTGATTTCTATTTGCCTGATAAGCTCTATTTCAAATACTACATCATCAGTAATATCTGTACCTTCCTGACGTTTAGATTTCCATTCATCACGCAAATCCTGGTAACGTCCAAGATAATCTTGCAAATCACGCTCAGAAATCAATTCTTTGCCCTTAAAATCGTCAAATGATACCAATAAATTACGCATACGTAGAATTGCACCGAATAAAGCAATAAAATCTTTCTGCTCCTGTTCTCCGACAATTTGTGATGTTGACAGAGGAAATTTATCATTCAATTCCTTCATCAGGTTCACATAACCTTGTATGTGTTTACCATCTTTTGAAGTATAGCCATTATAGTAATCGCTGAATTTATGTAACAGAACAATTCCACCCATATTGCTGTCGCCAAACAAAGAAATTGCATTGTCCACACGCTTTTGCAGATTTCTGAAACACACAATATTCCCAAAAGTTTTGATTGAGTTAAGAATACGGTTTGTATGTGAGAAAGCCTGTATTAATCCATGCATTTTTAAATTCTTATCCACCCACAAAGTGTTCATGGTTGTAGCATCAAAGCCTGTCAGAAACATATTGACTACAATCAGAATATCAAGTTCCTTATTTTTCATGCGAAGTGAAACGTCTTTATAATAATTCTGAAATTTATCACTTGAAGTATCATAATTTGTATGAAACATTTCATTATAATCTTTAATAGCTTCTTCCAGAAATTCTCTCGATGTTTGGTCAAGTGCAAAGGTTTCCATAATTCATTTGCCTCCAAAGTCTGTAAAAATTAAAACCACCTCATCAGCGATATTAAAACCGTTGGTAAGGTGGTTTTATAAATTTATATCATTTCTGAGAGATATGTAATTTCTTCATCTTAGCAAAGTCGAATACATTTATAACACTGTCTTCACAAAGGTCAGCGGACTTCCAGTCAGAAAGTTCTGTATCCGGAACTGCAAGAATCCATTTCTTTAACATCGGTATATCATCAATAGTTTTATCCGTTCTTGACATAATTGATGCTGTTAATAAAATCATCGCCGCATTCCCATAAATAGTATTTTCATTCGTTGTCCATTCCGCATCACTGTCCATATAACACTTGGCGTTATATTTTGAAAGGTGCTTATTATTTGAAGAATTCGCACCTTCTGTGACATATCCGTCTGGACATTTATACGGATTAAGCTTCGCATCCTTGGAATATATCGCACTGTAGATATTTTTTACACTATTTTCTCCGTATCCTGAAACATAACTGAATGATACAGGATTTACACCTAAAATATAATTAAAGGCACTTTGATTGGAGTTAAGAACGTCATCGGGAATATCGTCTTTACCTTCAAGAATCATACTTCCGAGCAAAAGCGTCATTGAACTTTGTGCAAGAACCATATTTGAACCCCACCAATATCCCCATTCGGGATAGTCAGTTCCGAAGCTGTCATAATTAATTATTCGTTTCCTCCATGGTTCAAATTTGCTGAAAACTGTTTTTATCTTGTCTGACGGATTGTCATTCTGGTAAAGATAATGAAAAAATCCGAGGAAAGCTCTTCCCTTATGGCTGTATCCGAGAGAATTTCCCGTAAAACAGGTGTTGACATTCTCATTTTCACAATTAGAGATAAGATAATTTTCATATTTGTCTGTATTTTTGCCTGCAACCTTCGATGCTCTGAACAAAGCACCTGCCGCCCAATACATACTTCTGTCAAGTTCTTCTTGTGTGAAAGTATATGTGCGGTTTGCCGCACCTATGGACATATGTTTTTCGTTGGAAGAATCGTTTATCCAATTCCATGCTCTGACAGCTGTATCTAAACATTTCTCTGCAAAATCGGCGTATTGCGGTATATCTTTATAGACAATATATGCATGGGCAAGCATTCCTGCCATATCAGACGTTGCGAGGTGAGAACGTAAATCTGTTTCTTCCGAACCTGAATTATAGTCGGATGTGCTATACAAAGTATCTTCTATATATATCGTACCGTCTTTATAATTTGCAGCTACATAAAATGAACCGTCTTTATCGGGGTGTTCCAGTTTCAGCAACATATCAAGTTCCCATTTTATTTCGCTGAGTATAGCCGGAGAATCCGAATATAAATCATTTGTCTTATCGGTTTCGGGAATATTCGGATTTATATTTTTAAATTCCTGTGGGAAAAGTTCATATGCAAGCAGAAGATTTTCAACCGATGTTGCGGCAGGGGAAACATATTTCCCGTAATCACCCGCATCATACCAACCTTGTGAAATATCGAATGTTTCAGCATTGGGGTTGTTTCTGTCTGACCATTTCTTAACAGAAACATCATCAGGGTGAAGATTTTTTCTTGAGAACTCCCCTGCATATTTTTCTTCAAGGTCTATCCCTTGTCGCTGATAATAATAGTATTTGCTCATATCGGTCAGCAATTCATTATATATATTATCCCCAATCTGAAAAGGTACGGAAACAATTATATCGGTTTTAAGGTTTTCTTCCTTGTCCCTTGGCGTAAGTGCGGAAGTATTTAAATTTGCATCAGATATACGAATAAAATATGTACCCGATTCGGTAACTGCATCAAAATTGATTTCATAAACAGATTCGCCCGAAACAGTTTCGTTTGATACCGCATTAGAAAGCGTATCTGAAAAAACGGTTTCGCCTGTTTCCTGATTTACAATTTCATATTTCTTCCCGTCCAGAGAACCGAATTTTTCAAAGCATGACACTTTAGCGTTCTTCTTTCCTTCACAAGTATAGCCGACTTGATTCACTTTGATAAAAGGATATTGCCTTTCTTCATTGGCAGATGAGATTTTCACATTACGGAATGATGCGGAATTACCTGACTTTATGTCTCCTACACTTATTTTCCATACGTTGCTTTTGTCAAATCCTTTATCTGAAAAAGCTTCTGCAAGTTCATTAAGAGGTAATGTATAACTTGTCCATTCAGAAGTTGCCGTAATAGTATTTTTGTATTTGTCCATGGCCGTCCAGTATATAGTAACGTCTTCATTGTGAGAATGGGAAGTAATCCCTATATTAAAGGGGAAACTTGTTTGTCCATTGCTTTTTACTTCAAACGACAGTGTTCCGTTGTAGAAATAGTCGTACATATCCGATGTTGTCCAACTTGTATTAGGAACGATGTTTGCACCGCCCCAATTTTCAGTTGTCCACAAATTTTTGCCGTCATTATCGACCAGAATTGTTTGAAGCTGTGTTCCTTGTGTTTCTTCTACATTAGCAGCAGACACCGTTATGGCAGACAGTGATGAGAGTAAAACAGCAAAGCTTACAGCAAGTGATAAAAAACGTTTTTTCATATGGTTTAAGCTCCTATAAAATAATATTATATATATATTATAGTGTATCGTACCCGAAATTTCAACGTTTTTTTAATTCACAAATCATTTACATACAGAAATTAAAAAAGCAAATGTTCTGATTAGTCCAAATATTTTATACCGGTGTGCCATGCTGTTCCTGAGTAAATGCTTGTACTGTTGTAAACTGTCGCCCAGCACTCGAAATGATATTTCTTTGATGACCAATTAGGATTTCTGACAGTTGCCGCAGTTCCGTAAGGTCCTATTGCACGGCTGTAGTAATTTCCGACCAATTCGTTTGTCTTGTCGTCATAGACACTTATGCAGACCTCTACAAGTCTGTCCTGATTTCCTTGATTTTTAACCTGACCATAGCAAACTTCCCATTCAAACGAACCTATGAGCGTTTTGCAATCAAATCTTGTGGCTTCCGCAACTGTTGTGAGTGATGACAGAGCCATTAATGCCGTTATCCCGATAGCAATAAGTTTTTTCTTAATATTCATAATCTCAACTCCTTTTTATAATTGTTCCCTGGGAATGATTCTGTGTGCCTGATGCGTAACAATTGCCGTTGTAGACCGTGAACCATGGTAATTGTGCGTAACTGAAATGTGTGTACTTTTTGTTTCTGACTTCCACGGATTCGCCCTTGCCACATACCTTCGATGCACGGACGCTTGCGATGAAGTTTCCTGTGTTTTCGCTGTGTACGTCGATAGTCACTTCTATAAGCCTGGTTTCATCTGTGTTGTTTGTGACTTTTGCGTAATCTTCACCATATTCAAATATTACTGAATCCAAGTCTACTATATGACTTCTCGCCGATACCCCAAGAACCGAAAACGAAGAAATCGCTGTTAAAGCCGTAAGGCAAATTGCTGTAAGTCTTTTCTTAATGTTCATAATCTCAACTCCTTTTATTGTTATCGTTCATGTTAATTATATACTAAAATAATTATTTTGTCAATGCTTTTTTGTATATTATTATTTATTGCTCCGGTTTTAAGTAATAAATAATTCACTCATATAAAAAATATTATTCCTTTATAAACTATACAAAAAAAACCGCCCCTTCTCACATATGTGAGAAGGGGCGGTGAAATTATTCAGCAAATTTTTTCTTACTGATTATTTCTTTCTGTGTCCTGTGAGAACTACGGATATTCCTGCAAGGGTTATCAATGCTGAAATTGTAGCTAAGAAGTTGTCGCCTGTTTTTGGAGAATTTGTTGTAGAAGGTTTTGTTGTTGAAGTAGTTGATTTTGTTGTTCTCGTAGTGTAAGTAGTAGTTCTCGTGGTTTTTGAAGTTTCTGTAGTGTCTGTTGAAACTGTAGTACTGCTTGCTTCAGTAGTTTCTGAAGTATCGGAAGTGTTTGTCATTGAATTCTCTGTAGTAGTCATTGTTACATCTGATGACGTTGTAAATGCTGTTGTAGTATCTTCAGGAATTGTTGTAACTGTTGTGGTTTCTGATGTAACTGTTGTGACCGCTGTAGTTTCTGTCGTGTCGGAAGTATTTCCGGTAACTTCCGTTGTCATACTTTCTGTAAATGAAGTATCTGAAGGAGTTGTTGCACTTTCGGAAGTTGTATCGCATACTTGTGTGTCTGATGTTGTAGCTGTACTTTCTGTTGAATTCTGTGTCATTGAAGTTGTTGGCATAGTCATTGTAAATTCAGTAGTTGTTTCTGTTGTCGTGGTTGTTTCAGTTGTAGGAATTGTCACGGTTGTGTGTGTTGTAAATTCTGTATCAGTGGTAGAAACTGTTGTAACTGTTGTTTCTGTTGTCGGAACAGTTGTTATTGTAGTTTCCTTTGTGGTTTCTGTCGTTGTAGTTGTTTCTGTAGTGGTTACTGTAGTAGTTGTAGTTTCGGTTGTAGGAAGTGTTATTGTAGTGTGTGTAGTAGTTTCGCTTGTTGTAGTTGGAGCTGTTGTAAC
>URWK01000105.1 GCA_900551505.1 uncultured Ruminococcus sp.
GCGTGGGTGGTGGCCCCCCCCCCCCCCCCCCCCCCCCCCCCCCCCCCCCGAACTTTGCCTGTCAGAAAAACTCAGTTGCGAGCAGGTATACAGTTACGGCAATCAATGTTATATTTCTTTCTGCGAACGTGAAAATCAGAAAGATAAGCAGAATTGAAAAGAGTGTACAGAAAATTTTCAGAGGTATCTCAATGTTGTGTTCCGGGAAAAAGTATTCAAGTACCATTTCAATAAAGCAACCGCCGTCAAGACTTCGATAGGGGAGCAGGTTAAAAATTCCGATACAGAAATTAATTGTGGCAAAAATCGGATTTCTTACGGCGAGCATTGCGGAAGTCAGCAAATTAGCTGTGCAACCTCCGAGCATTACAATTACATCATATAAGAACGGGTGAATGTGTTCCTGTGCGGGAATTATTTTTATTCCTCCGCCGTGAAATCTGATTGCGGAAATTCTTTTACCGCAAAATGTAATCGGGATAAGATGCCCCGTTTCATGTATAATGCAGGCTGTAATTGCAGGAATAAGCTGACTTTCATCACTTAGCACGAACATCAGGGCTATTACAGTGAAAAAGCAGAAATCAAACGAAATTTTCAACCTGCATATTTCAAACTCTATCAATTTCCTATACCTTTAAAAATATCTGCAACAGTCAGAAAGATTTGTTCGGGTTCGTTTACCGAAAAGTTATGACACCGGTTTATGAAATTCTTAGAAATGTCCGTTGAAAAAATATTTGTGACAACAATCAGAATTGCAATAACCACACACAAAAGAATTTGCATAGTGAGAACATCAGAAAACCAGTTGCCGTTTTTATATCTGTGGCGTTCACGGATTTCGTCAAGCTGTTCGTCTGTCAGAATTTCAACCGGTTCGATTTGCGGAACGGTTTCTTCATTTTCGGGAACATTCTGTGTATTTTCGTCCATAAAAAATCCTCCTTTTTAATCTAACTGTGGCTTATACGGTCTTTTTCCACGAATTTATAATTTCCGTTTTCAAATATAAGTTCAATATCATTTTCGGATTTGACGGTTTTATCGAGAATGGCTTGGGAAAGCGGATTTTCGACCAGTTCCGTAATTCTGCGTCTTAGAGGTCTTGCACCGAATTTTTCGGAATTTTTATCGTTTGCAAGTGCATTTATCGCATTGTCAGAAAAGGAAACCGATATGCCGAGTTTCAAGGCTCTTTCGTGAAGTTCGGCAAGCAACTTTTCGGTAATTCTGCGGAGGTCTGAATTATTGAGTTTGTGGAAAATGATAGTATCGTCAAGCCTGTTCAGAAGTTCCGGTTTGAAATGTTTGCGGAGTTCTCCCATAACCGCACTTTTTTCATAATCGGAGGTACTTTCCGAAGAAGGCGAAAATCCAAGCTGTTTATTATCGGTAAGAAATTCAGCACCTATATTTGAAGTTAAGATAATAAGAGTATTTCTGAAATCAGTCTTGCGTCCCTGTGAATCGGTAAGGCAACCGTCTTCAATAATCTGTAAGAGTATATTTGCAACATCCGGGTGAGCTTTTTCGATTTCGTCAAACAGTATCACAACATAAGGTTTTCGGCGTACACGTTCGGTAAGCTGACCGCCTTCATCGAATCCCACATATCCGGGAGGAGCTCCGATAAGCTTTGAAACGGAATGTTTCTCCATATATTCGGACATATCGAGCCTGATAAGATTTTCCGTACTGTCAAAAAGACATTCCGCAAGAGATACCGCAAGTTCTGTTTTGCCGATACCCGTTGAGCCGAGAAACAGAAAAGAACCTATCGGGCGTTTAGGGTCTTTAAGTCCTACTCTGCCACGGCGTATGGCGGAAGAAACGGCTTTTACAGCTTTCTCCTGACCGATTACACGATTTTCAAGCCTCTTTTCCAGTCCTGCAAGTCTTTCGCTTTCTTCTTCGTTCATTCTGCTTATGGGTATTCCCGTCCACTTTGAAACAATTGCTGTTACGTCATCGGGTGATACTGTCAATTTTTCTGTAGTTTCCTGAATGTTAGTTTTTCCGCTGTTCTCTATAAGTTTCTGAAGTTTCTCGAAAGTCATTCTTTCGGTGGAACTTGGTTCTTTGCTGTTGTCATGTTTAAGCCTTACCGCTGAACAAGCTTCATCTATAATATCAATGGCTTTGTCGGGAAGAAATCTGTCATGAATATATCTGACAGAGAGAGAAACAGCGGTTTTAATTGTTCCATCGGGAACGGAAACATTGTGGAAACTTTCATAACTTTTTCTTATACCGCACAACATTTCAAAAGCTTGCTCCGGAGTAGGTTCGTTAATGCTTACCGGCTGAAATCTTCTTTCAAGTGCCGAATCCTTTTCTATATGTTTTCTGTATTCCTCAAGTGTAGTAGCTCCGATAAGTTGTATTTCGCCCCTCGCAAGCTGTGGCTTTAAGATATTTGCGGCATCAATAGCACCTTCCGCCGCACCTGCTCCTACAATTGTGTGAATTTCGTCAATGAAAAGAATAATGTTCTTTGCTTTTGAAACTTCTTCAATACAAGCTTTTATACGCTCTTCAAAATCTCCCCTGTACTTTGCACCTGCAAGCATGGCTGACAAGTCGAGGGCAAATATATTTTTTCCCCGTATAGTTTCGGGAACTTTTCCACGGATTAAAAGTTGTGCAAGCCCTTCAACAACCGCAGTTTTTCCTACGCCTGCTTCGCCTATAAGGCAAGGATTATTTTTGGTCTTGCGTGAAAGTATCGTAATGACACGTTCAATTTCATCATCACGGCAGATTACAGGGTCGCAACCTTTCTCATATATCTGTGCTGTAAGGTTTCTTGCGTACTTGTTAAGCATGGGGAATTGTTTCATATCAATTTGCGGAATAGGCGGTGAAACCTTTCGTATATCGTCATTTGTGTAAGTTCCCATACATTCGGAATAGAGTTTTGCGGTATTCACACCGAGCGATTTAAGAATAGTTACTGCACTGCATTCTGTTTCACGGAGCAGGCTCATAAGAATATGTTCCGTTCCCGTCTGTCTTACGCCGAGTTCCTTTGAAATACGTCTTGCACGCTCAAAAATTCTCTCAAGTGACGGTGTAAAGCAGTCGTAATTTAAAGAAGTCTGTTCGCCTTTACCCGTCATAGAAACGATACTTTCAAGTATGCTTTTTTCACGGACATCATTTGAACGGAGAATTGCGGAAGCTACATTGCCGTTTTCCTGAAGCATACCGAGAAGAATATGTTCACTTCCCACATAAGTATGACCAAGACGACAGGCTGACTGCAAACCGGCATCAACTGAGATAACGGCTTTTCGTGTGAAGTTATTGAAATTTTCCATATATCATGAACCCACCTTATAAGTATTTATCACATTAATTATTATTACACTTTGAATATGAAATATTTGTCATAATCGGACAGATGAAAAAATCTGTAACAAAAATTATCCTGCAACATAGTATGTAATATGAAACGAGGCGGAAAGCAAATAGCTTAAAGGCTGTCGGAATACCGGCAGCAAACCTTGTTTCATAAATACATTACCAATATAAGGAGTTGTTATTTTATGAACGGTTGTGGATTCGGCGGAAATTGTTGTTGGTGGATTATCATTCTTATCCTCATTTTCTGTTGCTGTGGCAATGGCTGGGGCGGTTGTGGCGACTGTGGCGGTTGTGGAGGCTGCGGCGGTTGCGGCGGCTGTGGAGGCTGTGGCTGTTAATAAGTTGATTTACCGCTAAATTTTCAGAGGGGGCAATACGCCCCCTTTTTTCGTATATTTGTATAATTTCCCGACATTCTTAACGGTCACTATGCACAATTAAATTATATATTTTAAGATATAAACATTACAAGATTGACAAAACCGCAGAAAAGTATTATTATATATTACATACAAAATATTTTAAAGGAATTTGGTTAAATGAAAAAAGGAAAAATTATTTTGGCATTGGCAATAGTCTGTCTGGCTTTATGTGGTTGCGGAAACGGTCAGAATACTTCATCATACGGCGATGAAGAAAATCCGTATACTACACCATCGCTTGAAAAGGCTGAAGAAATCTTAAATCAGGAACTTTCTGACGGTACAACATATCTGATAAGGGATTTAAGAGGCAAGGCGTATGCGGATATAACATTTACAAAGAACGATGCGGACAGTAATACCGAAAAACTTGTTCAAAGTATACTTATACGCACACAAGTTCTTAAAGAATATGATAATGTAACATTCTGTTGGTATGACCCGGACGGGATTATCGGAATAAGTATGCTTGAGAGGGGAGAAGACGGAAACGATACTTCCCCGACCTACGGAATTTACTGGTACAGGCAGGATTATTACAATAAATATATGGAACTTATGTATTCTCAGGCTACAGAAACACAAACTACTACAGCAAAATAAACAATTGATAAAGGCGGGGAAATAATGAATAGCAGAGCAGTTGACCTCAGAAAGCAGAAAGTCTTTGACATGATAAAGTCAAAGTTCAGAAACTACACACAGGAAAACAATGTGCTTGTTTCAGAAAAGAACGGAATTACTGTAAACGTTGACTTCGGTTACAAAAACATCGTAAAAGGCGTTACACTCCTGCAAGTGAATTTCACGGTTACTCACAAATACTTCGATGAAGATATTATTGAATCGGTAGCAGGCGTTGGGAACAATGTCGATTTGGCATTACAGCAGGCGACAGAAAACTTTATGCAGGCGGTTCTTGTTCCGGTTGAGCAGGTTCTCGAAGGCAGAGATACTCAGACGATAAAAACCGAATTGTGGGGAGAAATCCATACGTTTGAAATGAGTAATACCGACAGAGAACTTACCACGAAGAGAACAGACAAGAATAAAAAATCTCTTTGGTCACTGGTAGAAAAACTTGTGCCGAAGTATCTCGGAAATAAAAAGGCTTATTGGATAAAACTCTTTGTATCATGTTCGGAGGAAAATTCAATATCGGAAGCAAGAATAAACAATATTTTATGTCCGGAACTTACCGATATTCTCAATAAGTATGCGAAAGAATGGGAAAACAGAAAGGATTATCATTCCGAAAAGCTGTTTGTATTTATGGTTCAAGCTGACGAAACTTATAAAAAGCCTTGCTTTACACGTTCGCAGATAAAGAACTTCACTACACAGAGCATAAAAATTTTTGAAGAAATTAGTTCGGAAGACGATTATAAGAACGTATATAACAGGATTTACGGACTTACTGAAGAAAAGAACCTTGCAACAGAGCTTTACCTGCTTATTCCTGAAATCTATTGTCAGATGATTCTCAACGTTAAATCAAAAAACAAGATACACAT
>URWK01000106.1 GCA_900551505.1 uncultured Ruminococcus sp.
AAAAATTAAAAAAAAAAAAAAACAAATTTTTTTTTTTTTTATTTTTTATATTTTTTTTTTTTTGTTGGGGGGCCCCCCCCCCCCCCCGCGGCCCCCCCCCCCCAAAACTTACCGTCTATAGAAAATCAAATCTGTGCTGAATAGTTAGGTGCTTCCTTAGTGATATAAATATCATGCGGGTGGCTTTCTTTAAGACCTGCACCGGTAATTCTTACGAACTTAGCCTTTTCATGAAGTGTCGGAATATCCTGACAACCGCAATAGCCCATACCTGAACGGATACCGCCGACAAGCTGGAAAATAGTGTCTGAAACGGGTCCCTTGTAAGGAACACGTCCTTCAACGCCTTCCGGAACAAGCTTCTTTGCATCGCTCTGGAAATATCTGTCCTTTGAACCGCAAGCCATCGCTCCAAGGCTTCCCATACCTCTGTAAACCTTGAACTGTCTGCCCTGATAAATTTCTGTTTCTCCCGGAGCTTCTTCACAACCTGCAAGCAATGAACCGAGCATTACCACATTAGCACCTGCTGCAAGAGCCTTTACTATATCGCCTGAATACTTGATACCGCCGTCCGCAATTATCGGAATACCGTACTTTTCGGCAACACAAGCTGAATCATATACCGCTGTAATTTGCGGAACGCCTATACCTGCCACAACTCTTGTTGTACAGATAGAACCCGGACCGATACCAACTTTAACGCAATCTGCACCTGCCTTGATAAGAGCTTCCGTGCCTTCTGCCGTGGCAACGTTTCCTGCAATTACAGGAATATCCGGGAAATGTTCTTTAATCTCGCTTACACATCTTATAATATTCGCACTGTGTCCGTGTGCAGAGTCGAGAACAAGTACGTCAACTTGTGCATCAATAAGGGCTTTCGCTCTTTCAAGAACGTCACGGGTTACACCGATTGCAGCTCCGCAGAGAAGTCTGCCTTTATTGTCCCTTGCAGAATTAGGATACTGGACTGATTTTTCAATATCCTTTATTGTAACAAGTCCTTTCAATGCTCCGTTTTCGTCAACAAGAGGAAGTTTTTCAATCTTATGCTTCATCAGTATTTTCTGAGCTCCTGCAAGGTCCGTTCCGACCGGTGCTGTTACAAGATTGTCTTTTGTCATTACTTCGCCAATCTGAATATTGAAGTCGCTGAGAAAACGTAAATCCCTGTTTGTGAGTATTCCGACAAGCTTTCCCGTACGGTCAACTACCGGCACACCCGAAATCTTGTACTTACCCATGAGTTCATCGGCTTCGCTCACAAGTCTGTCCGGTGTAAGTGAAAACGGATTTACTATAACGCCGTTTTCCGAACGTTTAACCTTGTCAACTTCGTCAGCCTGCTGTTCGATAGTCATATTCTTGTGAATGATACCGATACCGCCTTCTCTTGCAATTGCAATAGCCATTCTGGAATCTGTAACGGTATCCATTGCAGAAGTCATTATTGGTGTATTAAGATGAATTGTCTTTGTAAGCTGAGTTCCAAGCTTAATCATATTCGGAGTAACATCGGAAGCCCCTGGAATAAGAAGTACATCATCGAAGGTAAGACCTTCTTTCTGGAATTTGTTTGAATCAGTAAGCATAAATTAACCTCCTCGTTTTTTCATACCTGATTGATTTTTCCGTTGCAGTATTCTTTTTATAACACCTGCAACAGCTTATATTTTATAAAGAATACTATTTTTCTGATGTTTTGTCAAGGGGAATTTTAAGAACATATTGTTATACAAAAAAATGTAGCATATTCACTAAAAACATTATCCCTTGTTGAAAGTATACACACCTTTCTCATGTGAGAACTATACAGAAAAACTCGTAAAATTATATACAAATTAACCGAAATCTGTACTTGACAAGCGAAAAATATCATTATATAATATAATAAGTTGCAAAATAATAAAACAATACAATAAAATTATAAAGAAAAAGGGCGGTGTTCGGAATGATTAAAACGGCTGAAGCCATGGTTAAGTGTTTGGAACAGGAGGGTATAAAAGTCGTCTTTGGTTATCCCGGTGCGGCTATATGTCCCTTTTATGATTACCTCTCCAGAAGCAGTATAAGGCATATCCTTGTAAGGCAGGAACAGAACGGCGGTCACTCCGCCAACGGTTACGCAAGAATGACCAACAAACCTGCTGTATGCATTGCTACTTCCGGTCCGGGTGCTACAAACCTTATTACCGCCATCGCAACGGCTTACGCTGATTCAGTTCCCCTTGTTGTAATTACCGGTCAGGTCTGCGTTGACCAGATTGGCAGAGATGTTTTTCAGGAAGCTGATATTACCGGTTCTGCTGAACCTTTCGTAAAACACAGCTACCTCGTAAAAGATGCTGAACAGTTACCTAAAATTTTTAAGGAAGCTTTTTATCTTGCGGGAACAGGCAGAAAAGGCCCTGTACTTATTGATGTTCCTATGGACATTCAGCAACAGGAAATAAGCGACTTTGAATATCCTGAAAGCGTTGATATCCGTGCTTACAAGCCTACTACCAAGGGAAACAGTCTTCAGATAAAGAGAGTGGCGAAAGCCCTTAACGAAGCTGAAAAACCCCTTATATGTGCAGGCGGAGGAGTGTTCTCATCTGATGCACAGAGTGAACTTTACGCACTTGCGGAAAAGGCTAAAATCCCTGTAGTAAGTACAATGATGGGTATTGGTGCTTTGCGTGGTGAAGACAGTCTTTATTTCGGTATGATTGGCACTCACGGCAGAAAACTCGCAAACAAAGCTGTTCAGGACTGCGATTTGATTCTCATGATTGGTGCAAGAGTCGGCGACAGAGCCGTTAAAACTCCTTTTTCTCTTGCGGAAACAACTACTATTGTACATATAGATATAGACCCTGCCGAAATCGGTAAGAATATCCCTACCGATATCCCACTCGTAGGTGATGCAAAGTATATTCTCACTCACCTTATAGAACAGGTTGACGGCAAGGACAATTCGGAATGGCTCAATTCGCTTTCCGCCCAGAGAGTAAAAAAAGTTTATGAACCTGCTCAGAAAGGTTTCATAAATCCCAAGGAATTTATGGCACGTCTTTCGGCGAAAGCCCCTGAAAATACCGTACTTGTTGCCGATGTAGGTCAAAATCAGATTTGGTGTTGCAATAACTTCAACGTCAAGGGCGGTCGCTTCCTCACAAGCGGTGGCATGGGTACAATGGGTTATTCGCTTCCTTGCGGAATAGGTGCTAAACTTGCAAGCCCCGAAAGCCTTGTTATTTCGGTATGCGGTGACGGTGCTTTCCAGATGTCCATGATGGAACTTGCTACGCTCGTTCAGCACAATGTCCCGGTAAAAATCATTCTCATGACTAACACAAGACTCGGAATGGTAAGAGAATTGCAGACTAAGAATTACGCTGACAATCAGGTTGCCATACACCTTGACGGAAACCCCGATTTCATAAAACTTGCGGACGCTTACGGAATCGCAACATACAGGCTTGACAGTCCCGAAAATGAAGATATGGTAATTGACAGACTCATAAATGACAAGGAAGCTTTCTTTGTTGAGTGTATCGTATCGCCGGATGAATCAACGCTTTGAAATACAGAAGATTAAGGAGATATTTGTAAATGAAGAAGACTATATCTATCCTTGTGGAAAACCATGCAGGTGTGCTTTCAAGAATCTGCGGTCTTTTCTCAAGGAGAGGCTTTAATATAGACAGTCTTGCAGTCGGTGTGACTGATGACCCGAAGGTTTCAAGAATTACCATTGTCGCAAACGGCAGTGACTACACACTTGAACAGCTCGAAAAACAGCTTAACAAGCTCATCGAAGTTATCAAGGTAAGAACTCTTGAAAATGAAGAACTCCTCGCAAGAGAACTCTTGCTTGTGAAAATTGCGGTCGGTGCGGAAAAACGTTCCGAAATCATGACTATTGCCCAGATTACCAAGGCAAGAATCGTTGATATTTCACAAACTACAATGACACTTGAAATTTCCGATACCGCTTTCCATCTGAAGCAATTTGAAGATTTAATCAGACCTTACGGAATAATGGAAATGGTCAGAACAGGCACTATTGCAATCCAGAAAGGCACTGAAACAATAAGCCTTAAAAAATAATTTACCGAAAATCAGACCGTACCCTTAAAAAGTATGGTTTTGATATATAAATTTTCTTATTGGAGGAAAATAAAATGAAGGAAAATAAAGTAGCACAGATTTTCTACGCAAACGATTGTGACCTTAACAAGCTCAATGGCAAGACAGTTGCTATTATCGGTTACGGTTCACAGGGTCACGCTCACGCTCTTAACCTCAAGGACAGTGGCGTAGACGTTGTTGTCGGTCTTTACGAAGGAAGCAAGTCAAAGGCTAAGGCTGAAGCCGCAGGTCTTAAAGTTGTTTCTGTTTCAGAAGCCGCAAAACTCGGCGATGTTATCATGATTCTTATCCCTGACGAAAAGCAGGCTAAGGTTTACAAGGAAGAAATTGCTCCTTACCTCACAGCAGGAAAGACACTTGCTTTCGCTCACGGTTTCAATATCCACTTCGGTTGTATCGTACCTCCTGCAGACGTTAACGTAATTATGATTGCTCCTAAGGGACCTGGTCATACAGTACGTTCAGAATATCAGGTTGGTAAGGGTGTACCTTGTCTTATCGCAGTTCAGCAGGATGCTACAGGTGATGCTCAGGACATCGGACTTGCTTACGCAGCAGGTATCGGCGGTGCAAGAGCCGGCGTTCTCGAAACAACTTTCAGAACAGAAACAGAAACTGACCTCTTTGGTGAACAGGCTGTTCTCTGTGGCGGTGTTACTGCTCTCATGCAGGCAGGTTTTGAAACACTCGTTGAAGCTGGTTACGACCCAAGAAACGCTTACTTTGAATGTATCCACGAAATGAAACTTATCGTTGACCTTATCTACCAGAGCGGTTTTGCAGGCATGAGATACTCTGTTTCAAACACTGCTGAATACGGCGACTACGTTTCAGGTCCTAAGATTGTTACAGCTGAAACAAAGAAGGCTATGAAGAAGGTTCTTTCTGACATTCAGGACGGTACTTTCGCTAAGGACTTCCTCCTCGATATGTCTGATGCAGGTTCACAGGTTCACTTCAAGGCTATGAGAAAGATTAACGCTGAACACCAGCTCGAACAGGTTGGTGCTGAAATCAGAAAGCTTTACAGCTGGAGCGATGAAGACAAGCTCATCAATAACTGATTTTACTTAACTCAGGTTTCCTAATTTATGTTCATAAAAGCCCCGCCACCCCCAAAACTGCGTTTTGGGCGTGGCG
>URWK01000107.1 GCA_900551505.1 uncultured Ruminococcus sp.
ATATTCCCCACCCACCCGGCCCCCCCATCCCCCGCGCCGCCCCGCGCGCGCCGCCCTCCTTTTTTTTTTTTTTTTTTTCTTTTTTTTTTTTTTTTCCCCCCCCCCCCCCCCCCCCTCTCCCCCCGCCCCCCCCCCCCCCCCCCCCCCCCCCCCCCCCCCCCCCCCCCCCCACATATCCGGTTACAGAAAAACCCCCGCAAATTTGCAGGGGTATAATTTTTTATTATACGTTAAAGCGGAAAAGAACAATATCACCGTCATTCATGACATAATCTTTTCCTTCGAGCCTTACAAGCCCTTTTTCCTTGGCATTCGCCATACTTCCGCACTTCATAAGGTCATCGAATGAAACCACTTCCGCACGGATGAAGCCTTTTTCAAAGTCTGTGTGAATCTTTCCGGCAGCCTGAGGGGCTTTAGTGCCTTTCTTTATAGTCCAGGCTCTGACTTCCGGCTGACCTGCTGTAAGGAAAGAAATTAATCCGAGCAGTGAATAACCTTCCTTAATGATACGGTTAAGCCCCGAAACTTCAAGCCCGAGGTCTGCAAGAAACATTTCCTTGTCTTCATCGCTCATATCCGAGATTTCGGCTTCAATCTGGGCACATATCGGGAGAACTGCGGAATGTTCTTCTTCGGCAATTTTCTTTACAGTCCGGTAATGTTCGTTGGTTTCGATATTGTTCTTGAAGTCGTCTTCGCAAAGGTTAGCCGCATAGATTACGGGCTTGGCGGAGAGGAGAGGGGTAGTTTTGAGAATTTCTCTTTCTTCATCGGTCATATCGAAAGAACGTGCGGATTTTCCGTTTTCGAGGTGTGCTTTAAGGTTTTCGAGAAAATCGAGTTCTACCTGAAATTTCTTATCGCCTTTAAGAGCCTTTTTAGTACGGTCAATACGTCTTTCGAGCATTTCGATATCGGAGAAGATAAGTTCAAGGTTAATGGTTTCGATATCACGCTGAGGGTTTATTTCGCCGTCAACGTGGATAATGTCAATATCTTCAAAGCATCTTACAACATGAACGATAGCGTCAACTTCTCTTATATCTGCGAGAAATTTGTTCCCGAGTCCTTCGCCCTTTGAAGCACCTTTTACGAGTCCGGCAATATCCACGAATTCAAGGGTAGCAGGAGTAAATTTTACCGGGTTATACATTTTTGCGAGAGCGTCAAGTCTTTCGTCAGGCACAGAAACTATTCCGACATTCTTGTCAATGGTGCAGAACGGATAGTTTGCGGATTCAGCCCCTGCATTTGTAAGGGCATTGAAAAGAGTGGATTTTCCGACATTCGGAAGTCCGACCATACCAAGTTTCATAAATTAATCAGTCCTTTTATAGAATTTTCCGTTTTAAAAAATCGGCATTCCCACAATCTGATATTGGTCAGCCGACAATTTATTTTTAAATATACTGATGAAAAGGCAAAAAAATAAATGCGGATAACAGGACTTGAACCTGCACAGGGTTGCCCCCATCAGCACCTGAAGCTGACGTGTCTGCCATTCCACCATATCCGCACATTATTACTTGAATAGTATATCACAGAAAACAAGGTTTGTCAAGTAAAGAGCCGAAAAATAATTAAGTTTGAGGGATGGCGGAGAAAGTTCTGTAGTATGGGAAGCTGGTGACTGCAGAATTGGGTTTGCCGGAAGTTTTGAGGTATGGGGAAATTGGCGAAAAATGTTTTTAAGGTAGGATAATTGACGGGAGAAAGCTTTGTAGTATGGAAAGCTGGCGACTGCGAAATTGGATTTGCCGGAAGTTTTGAGGTATGGGGAAGTCAGGGGGGCGACCCGCCCTTTAGGGCGGGTCGCCCCCCTGATATTTTGCCAAAACCTATTTACAAAATAAAAATATTTTGTTATAATAGAATAAATCTCAGACGATAAATAAACATATAAAATCCCTTCAGGGAAAATAAAGAAACAGGAGGCATATTTTAAAAATGGGAATTATCAAGGCAGTTGCAGACTCCGTTGGCGGAGGTCTTGCGGATTCATGGCTGGAAGTCATTCAGTGCGACATGACACCGGATACACTTATCTGTCCGGGCGTTCAGGTTACAAAGAACAGAAGACGAGGCACTAACACAAAAAGTTCGGATTACACCATTTCCAACGGTTCTGTTATTCATGTAGGTCAGAATCAGACAATGATTTTGACAGATGGCGGAAAGGTCGTTGACTTCTCAGCAGAACCGGGCTATTACACGGTAAACAATTCTTCAATGCCGTCAATGTTCAACGGTGAACTGAAAGCTTCCATCAAGGAAACTTTCGACAGAATAAAATTCGGCGGAATACCTTCAACATCTCAGAGAGTATACTATATTAATACCGCTGAAATTACAGGTTTTAATTTCGGAACACCAGAACCGATAAACTATTTTGACAACTTCTATAATGCGGAACTTTTCCTCAAGTGCAACGGCTCTTACTCAATCAAGATTACCGACCCGCTCAAATTCTTCAGTCAGGTAGGATGCAGAGGCGGTCAGATGACTGCAAGCGATTTCGCAAGACAGTATGTTAATGAATTCCTCTGTGCATTGCAGTCAACAATTGCCCAGATGTCAGTTGACGGAATAAGAATAAGTCAGGTAAACTCAAAGGCAAGAGAACTTGCACAGTATATGTCAAAGACTCTTGACGAGGACTGGAACAACCTCAGAGGTATGGAAATCCTCTCAGTTGCGGTACGCCAGATTTCTTACGATGAAGAAAGCAAGAAGCTTATCAATATGAGAAACAAGGGTGCTATGATGTCAGACCCGACAATCAGGGAAGGTTTCGTACAAAGCTCTATTGCAAGCGGTCTTGAATCGGCAGGTTCAAACACGGCAGGAGCAGGCAATGCATTCATGGGAATGAATATGGGAATGGCAGGAGCAGGAGGCTTCATGCAGAGTGCTTCAGCTACAAATTCGGCTCAGATGTTCGCACAACAGCAGAGAGTACAGCAACAAGCACCTGCTAACACATGGAAGTGTGCTTGCGGAGCAGAGAATACAGGCAAGTTCTGTGCGGAATGCGGAAGTCCTAAGCCTGCACCGGCTAATACTTGGAAATGTTCTTGCGGTGCGGAGAATACAGGTAAGTTCTGTTCAGAATGCGGAAGCCCGAAACCTGCTGACAATGGCAAATGGAAATGTTCTTGCGGTGCAGAGAATACAGGTAAATTCTGTGCAGAATGCGGAAGTCCGAGAAGATAATACATAACTTTTAATTTGCAAAAAAAGGGCGGTCATTTAGTCAATAACCGCCCTTAAATAATTTAATATAAAAAGAGAGGTACTTTATGGAGATAGTACAATATAAATGCCCGAATTGTGGTGCAAACCTTTCTTTCAGTGCCGAGAAGCAAGGATTTGACTGTGAATACTGCTTCAGTTTCTTCACGGAGGAAGAAATAAAAAAAGCGTTTGCGGAAAATGAAAACATGGCACTTGACGAGAATGTCGGGGAACAGCAACAGAATAATGACGAATTTGCAGAACACAATAATCTTTATTCATGCCCGAACTGCGGAGCTGAAATTGTTTCGGAAGATACAACTTCCGCAACGTTCTGTTACTATTGCCACAATCCTGTAATTCTGTCGGGAAGACTTTCGGGAGATTTCAGACCCGACAAGGTCATTCCGTTTAAGATAGAAAAAAATAAGGCAATTGATACTTTCAAAGAGTGGAGCGGAAAGAAATGGTTTGTGCCGGCTGCTTTCCATTCACAAGGTCAGATTGAAAAGATGACGGCAATTTATGTTCCGTTCTGGCTTGCCGACTGCATGACGGACGCTCAGGCAAGTGCTATAGGTAAAAAAATCAGGACTTGGACAGAGGGAGAATACCAGTGTACGGAAACTACCGAATACGCCGTTGAACGTCAGGCAAACATAAGATTTAAAGGTATTCCCATAGACGGTGCAAGCAAGATTGAAAATAGCCTTATGGAAGCGATAGAACCCTTTAATTACAACGACCTTAAAGACTTTTCAATGTCATATCTCAGCGGATTTCTCGCACAGAAGTATGACGAGGGAAAAGCGGAAGTCTTCCCGAGGGTAAAGGAACGTGTTGAGCAGGGCATGGATTCCATAATCAGAAATTCAATGAATTATGATTCGGTCAATATCGTCAGCAAGAATAACAGAATACTTAAAACAGACTGGCAATATTCCCTTATGCCGGTGTGGTTTCTGAATTTCAAGTACAATGATGAAGATTACAGTTTCACAATGAACGGTCAGACGGGTAAAATGGCAGGCAGATTGCCCGTAAGCAAGGGAAAAGTATTCGGATTTATAGCAGGAGTGACAGCCGTGCTTACAGCGATAATAACACTTGGGGGGTACTTGCTTTCATGAAGAACAGAAAATTAAAATCGTTAAGCCTTGCAGTGCTTACGCTGATAATGGCGGTATTCTGTTTCGGGATTTACGGAGCAGGTGCGGAAGCGGTAACGGAACAACATTTATTTGATGAATGTGATGTTATTGATGATTCCAGGGAAGCGGAACTTAATGATATACTTGGCAAGACGGCAAAAGAAAATAACCTTAATATAGCAGTAGTCTTCGTCAATGATGTAGGCGGAAAGTCTGAAGAAGCTTTCGCAGATGACTATTATGACGACCTTTACGGGATAAATACAGACGGCGTTCTGATGCTGGTTTCGTATAATCCACGTTACTTCCATATCTCGACAAGCGGTATAGGCATAGATTACTATGACAAGAGAATAGACGAAATAATCGGAAACATAAAGCCCTATTTAAGTGGTGGCGATGAATACAATGCGGTAGTTGAATTTAACAGTAATATTGCGAAATTCGCATACATACCGTCTTTCAACTGGGGTAAGACAGCAGCGATTGCATTTGCAATATCACTTGTAGTTGCTCTCATATGGGCAGGGATAATTGTTCACGGATACAAAGTTCCTGCTTCTGAAAATGCTACGGAATATGCTAAAAACGGCAATATTAATTTCAGAGTCAAGACTGACAGATATATTACGAAACACGTTACAAGGACAAAGATTTCAACCGACAGCGGAAGCGGTACACATACTTCAAGCAGTGGAGGCACTCACGGAGGCGGGGGAAGTTCTTTCTGAATCAGGTTTTTCGGGGGGGGGGGGGGGGGGGGGGGGCCCCCGCCCCGCCCCCCCCCCGCCCCCGCCGCCGCAGGAACAAAGAAATCACGAAGACGCAAGAGAAAAAAAAAAAAAAAAAAAAAAATTAAAGAA
>URWK01000108.1 GCA_900551505.1 uncultured Ruminococcus sp.
CGCCGCCGCCCCCCCCCCCCCCCCCCCCCCCCCCCCCCCCCCCCCCCCCCCCCCCCCCCCACTCGTCCCGATAAAGATTACTTTGAGATTTTATAGAAAGTCTGTGCGGTTTCGTTCTCTGTATCGTAGGTTGTTTCAAAACTACAGCCATATCCGTTAATTCCGTAAGTCATATTATCTATGTAACAGGAATTTTCAAAGCCTGTCTGTTCCTCAGCAATCGACTGTCCGCAAAGGGTTATTTCCGAAGCTTCCGCAAGTTTCAAAAGTCCGTATTGTGCAAGCTGTTCTTTAAGAGAAGCACCTGCAAAACCTTGCTGACATACAGGAGCTGAAATAAGTATGTTACCATCCACTGATGAGAGAGAATATGAGAGAGTATTTGTGCCTGCGTCACCAAAAGTAACTTCCGCAGAAACTTCAAGGCATTTACTGCCGTTTTCGTCTTCATAATAGTTTGAAGAAATCAAACTACAGTTATTCTCAGCGTCCGTAAAGTATTTTTCTATGTTCTCAAGCACAGTCATATCATTATTTTCAATAGCTGTTTCCGCTGTAGTTTCTGTAACTGTTTCACTTGTTATTTCTGTACTTGTAACAACGTTTTCTGAAGTCAATTCCGTTGTCTGTTCTGTCTGCACTTCCGAAGTCTGTTCACCGTTCGCAATATCTCCGCTGACTGAAATTATTATCGAAACCGCAATCATAACCAGGGCTATAATTGAAATTATTATAGGTATTCTCGCTTTGCTCATGGAATCCACCCTCTTAAATTTTATATTGAATATTAATATATTTGTCTATGATTATATCACAGAAATCAGAACTTTGCAACATAATTTTGTCCGTTCGGGCATTTAAAATGTACTGTTGACTTTGCATCTGCTCTGTTATATAATATTTAAAAGATTTCGCTGAAAGGAGTGTAAAATTTTGTATAATTACAGCTTTACTCAATGGCTGTTGTTTTTTTATATATACTGCTTTGTCGGCTGGTGTATCGAATCAACAATAGTTTCGATTGAAAAAAGAAAATTTGTGAACCGTGGATTTCTGCGAAGCCCTTTTCTTCCCATATACGGATTCGGGGCAATCGTAATATTGTTTGTAAGTCTTCCGGTGCGTGAAAGTCCTGTAATGGTCTACATCTGCGGAATGGTCGGCACAACTGTTCTTGAATATTTCACAGGCTGGCTCATGGAAACAACGCTTAAAATGCGGTACTGGGATTACAGCGGTCAGAAATTCAACATAAAAGGGCGTATATGTATAACGTCTTCACTGTTCTGGGGATTGCTTTCGTTGTTTTTAACTTATGTACTTCACAGCCCTGTCGAATACTTCGTAACCAAGGGACTGAACTTCACGGGAGTAGTAACCGTTGACATAATAATTTCCTGTATATTCGTTTCCGATACGGTATATGCATTCAAGACGGCTCTTGACATCAATAAAATTCTCGAAAAAGTTACCGCTATCAGAAAAGAAATCTCCGCAAATACGGAACAGCTTGAAAAAATGGTTGCTGAAAAGATTGAAGACAGTGAAACAATCAACAATCTTAAAATCAGGATTGAAGAACTTAAAACCGAACTTTCCGGCACAAAACAGAAACTCGGATTCTTCAAGACAGACTTTATCAAAGCTCACCCTACCGCAAAGAGTAAATTTAACGAAGCCCTTGTGGAACTGAGAGAAGCCATTGAAACAAGAAAAAACAAATAATTATAGATGAATACTTAAAAGCCCCTGAAAATAAATTTTTCAGAGGCTTTTTAATTTTATGGTTTCAGAAATCCGAAAAGTCAAAATCTCCGAAATCAATATCTTCTGTTTCCGAAACAGGTGTGTTGAGAATTTCGCCCGTAGTCTGAGCATTCATACCCCAGATTTCCCCAAGGTTTTCGGCTACTTCCGCTCTTTCCTGAGAAGAAAAGTCCGAAAAAGCACGTCTGAGAAATACCAATGCTCTTTTAAATTCGTCTGTGTCAAGTTCCTGAATGTATTCCGACAACTGTTTCCATAAACTTATCCTCGAAATAAGCGAACGTCTGTTACGCATTGCCAGACCTTCAAACCATTCTGCTCCGAGGTCGGCGGGTATACCCTTTGACAAACGTCTTTGCATTTCCGTTGAAAGCAATTCATTGTCGATTTCCCCACGCTCAAGCAGTATTGACGCACAGTAGCCGGAAGCTTTTGTGTTAAGGTCGTCACGGTCTGAAATTTCTTTAAGCACCTTAACCCACATTTCTTTGTCGAGGAAATCGTGCCTTTGTGTAAGCGTTTCAAAAATCCCGATTGCTTCAATGATTTCCCCTACAGCCTTTGCATCGCATACACATGAATCCGCAAATGTAAGGCAGGCTCTTATAAACAGTTGTTCAATCAGCGGTTCAAGTGCCGAACAGTCAATTTTCCTTAGTCCTCCGTATGTAAGCGTATTTGAAAGGTTAATTGCCGTCTGTGCCATTTCTGCTACAGAAATACAGTTTACCGCAAGCCCCTGCAATGTCGATACCGCATATTTAAGCGTTTCGGGCATTCCGCATAAGCAGGCTTCCGAAATCAGCTTTGAAACTTCTGCGACCGACTGCGAACCGTCAAGCCTTGTCTTGAACTCGAAACCGGCTGCAAGCTCTACCGTGTCACCCTTTAAAGTAGCTTCGACTATTTCAATTTCACATTCGGGTGTCCACTGTACGCTCCATTTTTCAGCCCAAGTTGCATATTCCTGTTCATAGTAATCTTTCTGGGCAAAGTGTATTCCGAGAAATTGCAGGCGATGGAGAAAGAACGAACGGTTCAGGTCAAGAAATGCCGATTTTTCGGACTTGACACGGAGGTTTTCCCTTATGTCAAGTGAAATTTCATCTCTGGTAAGAACCTTGTATCTCGTAAGTTTCAGGTCTTTGATATGAAAATCAAAATCTTCCTGTAATGAAGTCCTTACAACGCCTTCGGGCAGGCTTCCTATTTTAACGCCTATTTCAGTATCAGCCACCGCAACGGCTACTTCCGAAAACTTTCCGTGTCCCATGCAGGTTACAACAGCATCCCGCAAGTCCGCCAGTGTCGGAACGGAAGTATTCTTAAATTCCGCAAGCTGTATCGCAAGTCTTCCGGCTTCGATTACTTCCGCAGAAGAAACCATGTTGCCGTGTTTACGCTGAGAACGTGCTATTCCCGTAAGATAGTCAAATTTCGCCTGTGAAATATCCTTGTGTTTTCTTATGGCGTTCCACACCATTTCATAATATGCAGGGGCTTTGTTACCTGCTCCGTAACCAGAACGTTCCGAAAGTCTGTAGTAAGAATACGGCATAAGTGTTGTTTTTGAGTCCACAGACGGCAACTTTTTAAATTCCTGCTCCGTCATTTCAGAACCTGTTTTAAGCCCTTCCGTATGGTAAGCTCCCGTTATTACAAATATATTTTCAAATCCGTCATTTACCGCTTCGTTAATTCTCTTTATCATGTAACTTTCACGCACAATATTCTCTGCATAAAAGCGACCTGTCTTTCTGTCATTTTCCCTCAACTGTCTTCCGTATTCCTCAACGGTTTTTATATATGTATCGGGGGAGTTAAGTTGTTCAAAAGTTCGCTCCCAATAAAAATCGCTGTCTTCTCCGAGAACTTTTTCCATTTCCGAATATACCGAAAAACTGCCTGTATCGTCATCTTTATCTTTTGAAATCTGTCCGGGATTTTCAAGCTGTATTCTGTCTATACCCAGAAAAGTTCCCGATGGCAAATCTATAAATCTACAGGTTTTCCCGTGTGAGTAAGCCCACTTTATAGCCTGATATTCAGGGGAATATACTGCAAACGGATATAATATTGTTTGTATAGGAACGCTTTCGGTATATGCCATTATTGCAAACGGCGGTTTGGTTTTTATGTTGCATATATCGGGGATAAGGTTTTCAAAATCACTTGGGGCTTCAATCATCACAATATCGGGTTTCAGTCTGCCAAGCAGTTTCAGCATACAGTCCGCACCATTCGGGGAAAGATGACGTATTCCGAAATATGTAATCATCAGTTAAGCTCCTTACATTCCATATATAAACCTCTGTAACGACCGCCACGTTTCTTCATAACATTTTCAAGGTATTCTTTCCATGCTACAGCATCTTTAGATTCGTCTTTGACAACTGCACCTTGCAGAGCGGAAGCAACATCGCTGTCGGTAATTTTGCCGTTGCCGAAACTTCCCGCAAGTGCCATGCTGTTCGCAAGCAGTGAAATAGCTTCCGCTGTCGAAAGCACTCCGCTTGTCTGTTTAAGCTTGCTTTTGCCGTCAAGTGTTTGACCGTTGCGAAGTTCTCTGAAAATAGTTACAACATTCTCTATCAATTCATCAGACGGCAATTCCGCATGAAGTTCAAGATTGTTTGAAAGCTGTTCAATTCTCGTTCTGACAATTTCTTTTTCTGCTTCAACAGTTGACGGTGACGGAAGCACAACAATATTGAAACGTCTTTTGAGAGCTGAAGACATTTCATTTACACCCTTATCCCTTGTGTTTGCGGTAGCTATTACGGAAAATCCTTTTTTAGCAGGTACTTCGATTGAAAGTTCCGGTACTGAAATTCTCTTTTCTGAAAGCAGTGAAATCAATGCATCCTGCACTTCCGAGGCACAACGTGAAATTTCTTCAAGCCTTGCAATCTGTCCTGTTTCCATGGCTCTGAATACGGGAGTTTTGATTAAAGCTTCCTGTGATGGTCCTTTTGCAATGAGCATCGCATAATTCCAGGAATATTTAATCTGTTCTTCCGTAGTGCCTGCCGTTCCCTGAATAACCTTTGTAGAATCGCCGTTTATAGCGGCTGTCAGGTGTTCGGAAAGCCATGATTTAGCCGTACCCGGTTCACCTATAAGCAACAATGCTCTGTCGGTTACGAGCGTTGCAATACAGATTTCTACAAGCCTTTTATTACCTATGTACTTTGGAGTTATAACAGTATTCCCTGCTTTTCCTCCGGTGATATATGTAAGTACAGAACGTGGTGACATTTGCCAACCTGCCGGAATACTGTCCTTTTCATTGGCGATTAAAGCTTCTATCTCTGTTCTGAATAATTCTTCTGCCGGTAATCTCTGAAAATCTGACATCTTTAAATTTCTCCTTTTATACTGTGATATTGAATAGTTCTTTTTTAAGTCACCTTAAATCTATAGTTTTTTCGGGGGGGGGGGGGGGGGGGGGGGGGGGGGGGGGGGGGGGGGGGCGGC
>URWK01000109.1 GCA_900551505.1 uncultured Ruminococcus sp.
GGGGTTTCGTTGTTCAATAATTTTATTTTATTATTTAAAAAAAAATTAATTTTTTATCAATAGTCCGGGCGGGGGGGGGGGGGGGGGCGCGCCCCCCCCCCCCCCCCCCCCCCCCAAACGCCCGATTTTTTTATGAAAGGAAAGAACATTTATGCAAAAAAGAATTTACAAAGCAATAACTCTTATAGTGATGACGGCTATTTTGATATTCGGAATTTCAGCTATCGGAATAAGCTACGAGTTTTACAGAAAGAATGTTGAAAACGAATTAAAAGGCGTTGCAGGTGTACTGCTTTCGGAAAATTATGATGTTGAGCAGATAGCCGATAAGATAGAAAAAAGTCTTGAATATCGGGTAAGGACAACATTTATTGATATGAACGGAAATGTATTGTTTGACAGTGAAGTGAGTAGTAATAATATGGAAAACCATCTTGACAGAACGGAAATCAAAGAAGCCATTAAAGACGGTGTGGGCTATGACACAAGGGTTTCCGATACTCTCGGCAAGAACACATTCTATTATGCATCAAAGTACAGAAACGGAATAATAAGATTTGGGATAGAGATGAAAAGCATTTACACTGTATTTATCGGAATTATCCCAATAATTATATCAGTTGCGGGAATAGTACTTATCATTTCCACAATAGTTTCAATAAAGATTTCCGAAAACATTATAAAGCCTCTTAACAGCGTAGTAAACCAGATTGACATATTCGATGAAAATTCCGATGACAAGGTTGAAATAAAAACCGATTATGAAGAACTTGAACCGATAACAAGAACTATTGACAGAATGATGAACAGGATACAGGATTACATAGAGAAGCTGAAAACAGAGAAGAACACTATCGAACTTATCACCGACAACATGGTTGAAGGCATGGTTATTCTCGATAAGAACAACAATGTTATTTCCGTAAATAAAAGTGCTTTGAAACTGCTTAACCCGAAATTCAAGGAAAATCAGAAAAACCATACAAGAAATATAGTAGAACTTACAAGAAACAGGGGCTTACTTTCCATTCTTGATGAACTCGGAGAAACTGAAAGCATAAGAGGTGTTTTCCAGATTGAAAATAAGTACATCAAAGCTTTTATAAATCGGGTCGGGATGAAAGAAACAAATGGTGTGATTATCCTGCTTGTTGACGTTACGGAAAGCACAAAGGCTGAAGAAATCAGAAAAGATTTTTCCGCAAATGTTTCTCATGAGCTTAAAACACCTCTCACCACTATAAAAGGTTTCGGGGAAATGCTCGAAAACGGTATAATTACAGATGAAGAACAGATAAAACATTACGGTCAGATTATCTTCCGTGAAAGTACCCGCCTGCTCAATCTTATCAATGACATTATAAGGCTCTCCGAAATCGAGGAACGCTCGAAAGAAGAACTTCCGGAAACCGATATTTACAAGATAGCTGAAAATGTAATTGAAATCCTTTCCCACAAGGCTGAAAAAAATGAAATTTCCCTTAGCCTTAAAGGAGAAAGTTGTGTAATAAGAGCTGATGAAGGTTACATAAATGAATTGCTTATAAACCTTGCAGACAATGCAATAAAGTACAATAATCCTCACGGAAAAGTTGAAATAGAGATAAACAAAAGGGAAAACGGTTGCGAAATAAAGGTTCGTGACAATGGTATAGGTATCTCGGAAGAACATGGAAGTCGCATATTTGAACGTTTCTACAGAGTTGACAAGAGCCGTTCAAAACAAACAGGCGGAACAGGACTCGGGCTTTCGATAGTAAAGCATATTGTGAACTATCACAAAGGTTCTCTCGACTTCAAAAGCAAGCTTGGGGAAGGTACGGAAATTACAGTATTCTTACCGAAAGACTGAAACATTCTGATTTGGACTTTAACTTGACAAGAACCGTTGCTTTGTTATATAATTATAAAATAGTAATGTCCAGAAAAAAATATTTTTGAAAGGAGTACGAAATGGCACTCAACGAATTTGAACAGAAAATGTATAACAGAATTTCATCAGCTGTAGGCGGTTCTCAAAGAGTTGTAACTTACTACAACAGCGAAGAAAACGGCGATAAGAAACTTGATATACTTGTTGCGGAAGACAGCCCTACACAAAACCTTGCAACCGTTGCCACTCTCGGAGCAGTAAACAATTTCCCTAAGTATGAAGCACCAAACGGCGAAAATCTCAGAGTAGAATTTTTCTCAATAACATATCAGAAATATGTATGGGATTTCTCGAGAATGCTTACAGGTATCGCACTTATGGCAAGAAATGACGAATCGACACCTTACTCACTCGGTTCTATGATTACGAATGTTATTGAGAAATTCTTTCCTGACTGCAATTCGGATATGAAACACATTGTGTTTGCATTGCCTCCGGACTGCTGGGGAGAAGAAAAACTTGATATGCTGAAACTTGACGATGACAATATTCTCACATGGCTCTGGGCAGTTCCGATTTCCGAGAAAGAAAAGATTTATCTTGAAAAAGAAGGTACAGCGGGACTTGGGAAGCTTTTACCCGACATTATGAACAAGGGTCTTGATATTTTTGATGTCAACAGGAATTCTCTTATCTGAGATTATTTTTACTCACTGATATTGCAAAGACCTTATTAAAATTTTACTTACTGTATTGACAACATCTTTTTTTCTGGTATAATATTATTGATACTGCACATTTCTGCACGGTATTATATCAGAATGCGACAGACTGAATAAAATCTACAGAAACCAACATATGGGAAAGGAATTTTCACAATGGAAAATAACAATATTGAAAAAATTGACGGAGGCTTAAAAGACCTCAACAATTACGAATACACAGCTTGTGAAACAGCTGCAGACGTTTTCAGGGGAAATCAGAGAGTTCTCACATACTACGACAACAAGGATGACCAGAATGACAGACTTGATATACTTCAGGCTACAAACAGCCCTGTTTCACCGCTTACAACCTGTGCTACAATCGGACTTGTAAACAATGATACCGGCGTAATTTCAGGAAATGGCAAGCATGTAAGAGTTGAACTCATGGGTACTGTTGACAGTACAGAACCTTATGCGGTAGGTCAGCTTGGCAGAGTGCTTACACACTGTGCACTTCTCGCAAAGAAGAAAAACATGGGAATTTGTACTCCGGGAAGCACTATTGCAAATGCAATGGTAAACTTCGTTCCTGATTCAGAAATGAAACACATCGGTTTTGCACTCCCTATCGCATTCAGCAACTGGGGAGATAAACAGCTTGGGCTGATAGACCTTGATGAAAAGAATATGCTTACATGGCTTCTTGCACTTCCGCTTTCAGATGCAGAATTTGAATATGTAAAGGAAAATGGCAGAGCCGGAATTACAGAACTTGTTCAGAAAATCATGAACGAACAGGGCGAAAAAGCACTTTTCAGCTTATACAGAAAGTCTGTACTTTAATTAAAATTTAAAAAATCAGAAGCCGAAAATTTCCTGCCTGTTTTATGTCAGGTTTCGGCTTTTAATTTTCTTTAAATACAAAACTTAATATAGAAAAAGTCGGTTTATATGCCGATTAAAAGGAGTTAATTTTTACTATGAAATGGCGTGGAGTAAACGAATTGAGAGAAATGTTTCTTTCATTTTTTGAAAGCAAGGGTCATACAAGAATGGCAAGTGCGTCACTTGTTCCACAGGGAGATAAGAGCCTTTTACTTATAAATTCAGGTATGGCACCGCTGAAAAAATTCTTCCTCGGACAAGCAACACCTCCGAACAAGAGAGTAACTACTTGCCAGAAATGTATCAGAACACCTGACATCGAAAGAGTAGGTAAAACTGCCCGTCACGGCACATACTTTGAAATGCTCGGAAACTTTTCTTTCGGCGATTATTTCAAGAGAGAAGCTATTCAGTGGGCTTGGGAATTTTTCACTGTAGTTCTTGAACTTCCTGTAGACAGACTTTATGTTTCAGTATATCAGGACGATGACGAAGCCTTTGATATCTGGACAAAGGAAATCGGCGTTGAAGAAAGCCACATGGTCAGACTCGGCAAGGAAGATAACTTCTGGGAACACGGTTCAGGTCCATGCGGTCCGTGTTCTGAAATCTACTTTGACAGAGGAGCGGAAAAAGGTTGCGGTTCACCTGACTGTCATGTAGGTTGCGACTGCGACAGATTCGTTGAAGTATGGAATCTCGTATTCAGCCAGTTTGACAGTGACGGAAACGGTCACTATGCCGAAATGAAAAACAAAAATATTGATACAGGTATGGGACTTGAAAGACTTGCCTGCGTGATGCAGGAAGTTGATAACCTCTTTGAAGTCGATACCGTTCAGAATATCATGAAACATATTTGCAGAATAGCAGACGTAAATTACGGACAAAATGATAAAACCGATGTTTCACTCCGTGTAATTACCGACCATGTAAGAAGTACTACATTTATGATTGGTGACGGAATAACACCGGAGAATACAGGCAGAGGCTATGTTCTCAGAAGATTGCTCAGACGTGCCGCAAGACACGGAAGATTACTCGGTATTGAAAGACCTTTCCTCTATGAAGTCTGCGATACCGTTATCAATGAAAATAAGTCCGCATATCCGGAACTTGACGAAAAAAGAGAGCTTATCAAGCGTATCATAAAGAACGAAGAAGAAACTTTCGCAAAGACTATTGATAAGGGTATGGAACTTCTTACAACTATTCTTGACAGACTTTCAGAAAAACATATAAAGACACTTTCAGGCGAAGACACCTTCAAACTCAGTGACACATACGGATTTCCGATAGACCTTACAGTAGAAATTGCACAGGAAAAAGGTCTTGAAGTCGATGAAGAAAAATTCAGGGAACTTGTACAGGGTCAGAAAGACAAGGCAAGAGAAGATTATCTTAAAAAGGGCGGTTCTTCATGGGCTGACAACAGCATTAAGGTAAATGCTCCGGCAACAGTCTTTGACGGCTATAAGGTTCTTGACGAAAATACGGAAATAGTTGCTGTATTCAAGGGCAAGGAACAGGTAGAAACTCTTGCAGAGGGCGAAGAAGGCGTTATTATTCTTTCAAAAACTCCTTTCTATGCCGAAAGCGGTGGTC
>URWK01000110.1 GCA_900551505.1 uncultured Ruminococcus sp.
AAGTCTGATATGAGATACAACCAGTGTTCAGCGAACCTGACACAACTAAAAAAATCTTTAATTTGGTTGCAGAATGCAGACAGCACTTCACTTCAAACTGCTTTAAGGAACTTAGATAATGCCTTTTTGAATTTCTTTTCTAACAAAAAGTTTGGATATCCTAAGTTTAAATCTAAGAGAAAGAGCAAAAAATCTTTTACTACTAAAAGTGCGAGCATCAAAATAGTGGACAGCTACATAAATCTTCCGAAAGTTAAATTGGTAAAGTGCAAATTCTCAAGAAAGGTAGAGGGCAAAATTTTAAATGCCACGGTTTCGCAGTCTAAAAGCGGAAAATATTATGTTTCTCTGTGTTGCAGAATTGAAGATATTCCGCAGTTTGAACCTGCTCATAAAAGTGTCGGCATAGATTTGGGGTTAAAAGACTTTTTAATAACTTCAGATGATGAGAAATTTGATAACCAAAAATTTCTGTCGAAGTCTGAAAAGCTATTGAAAAGAGTACAGAAGAAGTTTTCTAAGTCTAAAACCAGTGGAAAAAATCATGAGAAGTTAAGAATAAAATTAGCTAAGCGATATGAAAAAGTATCGAATCAAAGAAAAGATTATTTACACAAGCTATCTGCTATGTTGATTAAACGATATGATATTATATGTCTGGAAAGTTTGAAAGTTCAGAATATGATTAAAAATCACAGATTAGCCAAATCAATTCATGATGTATCATGGAGTGAATTTATACGAATGTTACAATACAAAGCAAATTGGTATGGCAAGTGTATACAAAGAGTAGATACTTACTATCCGTCAAGTCAGCTATGTTCATGTTGCGGATACCAAAATACAGCTATAAAAGATTTATCTATCAGAAACTGGACTTGTCCAAATTGTAACGCCTCTCATGACAGAGATATAAATGCAAGTATAAACATATTAAACCAAGGATTAAAGTTATTAAATGCTTAAATAACAATACGGTAGGGACTACCGGAATTTAAGCCTGTGGAGTTCGTGTAAGACTAAATATTTAAAAAATTAGCAACTAACTATGAAGCAGGAAGCCCTCACCTCTACAGGTAGGTGTAGTTCACTTTTCGTCAGCAGTTAATAATTAATTGTCAGAAAGCGGTTTAAATTCACCGTCATACATCATGTTTTGGGATTCCGGGATTCTTGTATTTTCTCCGTAAAAAGCAGTTTCTCCCCAGGATTCAGCAACATAACAGCTTGTTTCATCGTCAAGATATAAAGTGTTTCCATAGAACGAATTGTTCTTACCCCAGCCGTCTATAATCACATGAACCTGGAAAGCATCGGTTATATAGGAATTGTTGTTGCGGTGACATTCGTTGTTTCTGATTACCGCATCATTTCCTTGAGCATCAATGAAACTGTCCGCATAATTTGCACCTGTCATGCCTGTTCCGTCCATATAGCAATTTTCAATAACTGTTCCTACAGTCTGTTCTTTTATGTCAACGTGTTCAGCAGTTACATTATAGAATTTACAGCCTGAAACTGTGTTGTAATGGCAATTTTCACCGTAACCACTGTCCTTGTACTTGCCTGTGTCTTCGTAATATGTACCTATATAAACACCTTCTCCGTAACCTGCATTCACCTTTCCTGTATCGTGGATAACGGAATTCTTAATTGTACAATATGAACTGTTGTCACGGAAATGTACGGCTTCCTGACCTGTGTTGAATATTTCGCAGTCTTCAATTACAGAATAATTTGAATTGTCAAGCAAAATGCCTTTCTGGGCGTTTTCAACTCTGATATTCTTAATTTGCCAGTAATCGCCCGTTATATAGAGAACCACACCGTTTGCAAGTGCTTTTCCGTGCAATGTCGGCGGATTTTCGGGGTCTGCACCTCTTATGACAATGTTCTTTTCTGCTGTTCCGTCAGCCGATGACATAAAGCTTGAGCCTTTTGAACCTGTTACATCATCGCCATAGTCCGTGCCGGTAAGAATTATTTCATCACCTGCCATGGCGTTTTTAAGTGCATTCCGCAATTCTTCCGTATCGGCAACGTAAATTTTATTATATTGCAGATTGAGTGCAGAAATTTTAAGTCTGAGCAGGTTTGAAACGTTTGTTTCGGTGCTTGCGGTAAAATCTGAACATTCTCCGAGCAGGAACTTTCTTAACTCATCAAAATTTTTATTTACAATTGCGGAAACTACAGATACCGTTAAAGAGGCGGATATAATGACAGCGAGAATTTTTATAATAATTTTCTTTCTTCTGAAATTCCTATACACTTTAGAATCCTCCTTGATAAATCCATTATCATTCAAAAGCCTTGTTGATGTCGATGAACTGAACTATCGCACAACAGATTACACCGTCTTTGTCATATCCGAACCATGTCGGGAAAGAGCCTTCTCCGAAACCTGTCTTGCAGACAATCACATTCAAATCCTGATTGTCATCAGAGAAAAAGCGAAAATTCAACCAGCCTTTTTTACGGGCTTCCCTGAGAATTTTAAATTTATTCTTTATCTCCGAAAAGAGCCTGAGACTTCTCAAATCTCCGAAGATACAGAAACCACTCTTTATATCCGTGCCGTAGTAATCCGTATTCCTGATATTATCGAGGTCTTCGTTTCCTCTCATAGCGGTTTCATACCAGACAGGGAGATTGTCATTGAAAGTAATCTTCAAAGCGGAAAAGAGTTTATCTGTACTTTTTATTCTGCATATGTCAACAGGATATACAGATTTGGCGAATGTATGGAAAAACGGTTCGGGAAAGTGTGAAAAAATGTCGTCAACAGAGATAAAACCGCTTGGTAACTGTAAGTAGCCGACATTAATAACTTCAAGTTCCTGCCAATTTATTTTTTTCTTTTTGAAATAATCGTCCAGATTATCCGTTGAGTACAGGGAAAGCCTGTTTTTTTCCCATTGAAGAAGCCATTTGAAAGCGAGCATTTTCAATAATCCCCCCAGTTGAAATTAATTATTATACATCATTACAACACATTATACCATTACTTTAACGCAAAAGCAATTGTAATAAAAGTAAGTCCGAAATCGTGAAACAGTTTACTGCTTGAAAAATTTTTATGAACAGCCGTTATTCTCAACAATATTTTTTGAATAAAATTATTACGAATAAACAAAAGTGATGTTGATGAGGTAGGTTTTTTGTGAAACATATTGTATTTTTAAATAAATTGTGTTATAATCATCACAGACTTAAACGTTTGAAAGGTGGTTTATTTAAAAATGAAGAATTTTTCTTGGAAGAAGTTAACCAGTGCTGTTATGGCTCTTGCTATCACAGCATCAGCACTTGCAGTAGCTCCGGTATATGCAGCAGACAGCACAAAGTACGAGCTTGAAAACGGAGAACTTACAGGTGCGGAAGTTGCAACCGATGAAACAGGTTATTCAGGCTCAGGCTATGTTTACCTCAAGGATGCAGGTCAGAAAATCAGTGTAAAAGTTACAGTTCCTGAAACAGGTATGTATAAGGTAAAGTTTGGCTACAATCTCCCTAAGTCATCAGGTTCAAAGGTTCAGAACATCTATATCAATGATGTTTCACAGGGTTCTGTAAGCTTCAAACCTACAGAAGGCTTTGACGAAATATCAGGCGGTCTTATGAGATTCATAGAAGGTGAAAATACTTTCACAATCGAATCATATTGGGGCTGGACAATGCTTGACTATATCACAGTTGAACCTGCTTCACTTCCGTCACTTGACAGTGCGTCAAATACACCTTGTGACCCACAGGCAACAGATGCTACAAAGCGTCTTATGAGTTACCTCGGTGACGTATACGGCAATGGCATTATCTCAGGTCAGCAGGAAATTTACGGAGGTGGCCCTGATACAGAATTTGACTATATCCAGAATACCACAGGCAAATTACCTGCAATCCGTGGCTTTGACTTCATGAACTACAACCCTCTCTACGGTTGGGAAGACAACACAACAAGCCGTATTATCGAATGGACTAATGAAAAAGGCGGTATTGCTACAGCTTCATGGCATATCAATGTTCCTGTAAGCATGGACGGCTACAAGGTAGGGGACAAGGTTGACTGGTCGAAGTGTACATACAGCCAGAAGACAGATTTTGTAACTGCAAATATTCTTGTTGACGGAACTGTTGAACAGGAATACTTCAATTCTGCTGTTGATATGCTTGCAGAACAACTCAAGAAACTTGACGAAGCAGATGTTCCGCTTATCTTCCGTCCGTTCCACGAAGCAGAAGGTGCAGGCGGTGAAGATGGTGCAGGTGCATGGTTCTGGTGGAGCAAGGAAGGTGCTGACGTTTACAAGAAGCTTTGGAAACTCCTTTATACAAAGCTTACAGATGAATACGGACTTCACAATCTTATCTGGGAATTCAACAGCTATACTTACGCATCATCAGCCGCATGGTATCCGGGTGATGAATATGTTGATATTGTAGGCTATGACAAGTACAACGCAAATGACGGTAAGCCTAACGAATCAGCAATTTCAGGCGTTTTCTACAATATCGCAGACATTATCGGCGGTAAGAAAATGATTGCAATGGCTGAAAATGATACAATCCCGACACTTGAAAATATTCAGGAAGAAAAAGCAAACTGGCTTTACTTCTGCCCATGGTATGGCGACTTTATCACAAGTTCAAGCTACAATGACCCTGCAAAGCTCAAAGAAATGTACAACAGTGATTATTGTATCACACTTGACGAACTCCCTGACCTCAAGTCATATCCGCTCCCTGATGAAAATCCTGATACTGCCGAAACAACTGTTACTACAGCAGAAACTTCAGATACAACCGAAACTTCTGACACAACAGAAACCACTGTTACAACCGATGTAACTTCTGATACAGAAGAAACTTCCGACACAACAGAAACAACTGATGTAACTTCAGATACAACTGAAACTACTGATGTAACTTCCGATACAACCGAAACTTCTGATACAACAGAAACAACCGTTACTACAGAAGATACAACAACTACTACAGTTGAAGGCGACTACAAGAAGGGTGACGTAAACCATGACGGCAGTGTTAATGTTATGGACC
>URWK01000111.1 GCA_900551505.1 uncultured Ruminococcus sp.
ATCTGATTTATTTTCTTTTTTTTTTTTTTTTTTGTTGGTGGGGGGGGCGGCCTACCGCGCAGTTCCGGCGTGCCGCGCCCCCCCCGATAATTTCTTAGAAAGCTGTACAGATTAATTATATTCTGTTATAATAATTCTGAAAAACAATTCAGATAAGGAGCAAGAATATGAACCGACCAAGGAATTTTTCGATAGACAGATTCAAATATCTCTCATTACTTTCGATGCAGTATCCTTCAATCCGTGCAGTGTGTACGGAAATAATAAATCTGCAATCGGTGCTTAACCTGCCGAAAGGAACAGAACATTTCATGAGTGACCTGCATGGAGAATATCAGGCATTTTTCCATATACTTAACAATTGTTCAGGAGTTATAAGGGAGAAAGTGAAAGTGCTGTTTGGTGATGAACTTACACATCAGGAGCGTTCGGAACTATGCACATTAATTTACTATCCCGAAGAAAAGCTTGAAAGGCTGAAAAGTGAGGGAAAAGTCAATGATGACTGGTATAAAGTGACTATCAGAAGACTTATAGAACTTGTGCGTTTTCTCTCATCAAAGTATCCGAGAAACAGAGTCAGGGAAGCCATGCCGAAAGAGTACAGCTTTATCATAGATGAACTGCTTCACGCCCAGCAGGACGAAGACAATAACCAACTTGTGTATCATGAGAAGATTATTGAAACGCTCATAGGAATAGAAAACAGTGACGAATTTATCACGGCGATTGCGGAACTGATTAAGAAACTGGCAGTAGATACCTTGCATATCGTGGGGGACATCTTTGACAGAGGGGCAAGACCTGACACAATTCTTGATATGCTGGCAAATCATTACTCAGTGGACGTTGAGTGGGGCAATCATGATATTCTGTGGCTTGGGGCAGGGGCAGGCAGTGAAGTTTGTATAATGGGCGTTATAAGGAACAGTGTGTCTTACAGGAATATGGCAGTGCTTGAGAACGGCTATGGAATTTCGCTCAGGTCGTTAATTCTGTTTGCTGAAAAGCTTTATCCCGAAAAGGAGTCCATGGAAGCACTTATGGAAGAAATATCTGTGCTTATGTTCAAGCTTGAAGGGCAGGTTATAAAGCGTCATCCGGAATACGAAATGGACGACAGGTTGCTTATGGACAAGGTTGACAGACAGAAAAACACGGTAATAATAGACGGCAGGGAATATCCTTCAAAAGAAATTGACTGGAAAACGGTTAATCCCGAAAATCCTTACGAACTGACCGCAGAAGAAACCGAAATTATAGCGGAACTTAAAAAGGAATTTGCGGAAAGTGAACGACTTAACAGACACATAGCTTTTCTCTATGCTAAGGGAAGCATTTACAGAATATTCAACGGCAATTTGCTGTTCCACGGTTGTATGCCTCTCAATGAAGACGGAAGTTTTGCGGAAGTGGAGTTTGACAGACAGAAGTATTCAGGTAAAAGTTATATGGATTATGCCGATGATATGGTAAGACTTGCATATTTCAGCGATAACCGCAATGCGAAAGATTTTATGTGGTTTTTGTGGTGTGGGGAGAAATCTCCACTTAGCGGAAGAAAGACACGTACATTTGCGAGAACGTATTGCCTTGACAAGACGACATGGGCAGAACCTGACAACCCATATTTCAGATACTGCAATGATGAAAAAACCTGTTGCATGATACTTGAAGAATTTGACTTGTCGCCTGAACATTCTCATATAATCAACGGTCACACGCCTGTAAAAGTTGTGAAAGGCGAAAGTCCTGTAAAGGCAGGCGGAAAGCTTATAGTTATTGACGGCGGTTTTTGCAAGGCTTATCAGAAAACAACGGGTATTGCAGGCTATACGCTTATCGCAAATTCTCACGGTCTGAGAATTATGTCACATCAGCCGTTTTTAAGCGTAGAAAAAGCCCTTGACGAAAACAAGGATATTCACAGCCATTCGGATATTTTTGAAACTTACCCTACAAGAATGATGGTTGCGGACAGTGACACGGGAAAAGTTATCAAAGAGCAGATAAGCGACCTGAAAGACCTGTTGACTGCTTACCGTTCGGGAATATTCGCAGAAAAAGAGTAACGGCATGAAAAAGATAAATAATAACGGGATTTCTGAAATACTTTTTCCGACAGTTACATTGTTTATAGTGATTGCGATAATGCTTATAGTCGGAGCAGGGGCATTTGTAACGCCTTACCGTTCAGGTGACGGGGAAGAATATATGCTGATGACGGAAGCTTTTGAAAGGCATTTTTCGCCTGATGTTACACAGGAAGATATTGAGCAGGCAGGCGAAGACTATAATTATTCGGCTTTTGAAGACCTTGAGATTGAAAAGGCGAAAGGTTTCTTCAAGGCTGAAAACGGCAAGTATTATTCTTATCATTTCTGGCTGTATTCACTGCTTGCGATGCCGTTCAAGGCTCTTATAAAAGCGGTTGGAGGAAATCAGCTCGGGGCTTTTTACCTGCTCAATTCAGCATCATTTATTGTAATGCTGTTTATTTCTTATATATGGTTGTATGCGAAGCCTGACAGGAAACTTGCGTGGGTGGTACTGGTAAGCCTTAACCCGGTGCTTTTCTATCTGACGTGGACGCATACGGAAATGTTTTCTTATTGCATGGTGTGCATATCGCTTGTGATGTTCCAGAGAAAAGGCTACAAGCGGGCAATATTTTTTGCCTGTGTTTCGGCAATGCAGAATCAACCCACGGTTTTTCTTGCGGGAATGTATTTCATAGATTATATTTTTGAATTTTTCACGGACAAGGAGCAGGACAACGGAAAAAAATTCCGCATTACTAAGCAGAAGCTTAAAAAATTTGCGGTGCAGGCGTTAATTTCGGTAATTTGTTTTGTGCCGTTCTTTGTGCCGTTCATGTTCTATCAAGCCAATTTCGGCGTACCTTCACTGATACTTGAAACTTCAGGTTCGGGGGTAAGCTTTGAAAAAATTCTTTCAATGTTCTTTGACCTTAATTTTGGAATGGTTCTTTATATGCCCGTGCTTATTCTGCTGTTCGTAAGTTTCGTTATAATAATGGTATTCATAAGACCACGCAGGACAATAATGTATACGGTAACGTTATTGCTTATGTGTATGATTTGCTCGATGCAGAGCAACTGGAATCCCGATACGGCAGGAATGAACAGATATGCGATTTGGATAACGCCCTTAATGATTTCTTTTTGCGTGCTTGAAACGGAATACTTTGACGAAACGAGTATGAAGTCATTGTTTCTTGCGGTATATGCAATGTCGGCAGGGTGGACATTTTTCTCAGTGTGTTCAAACGGATTGCTGGTGTGTTCGCAGAGTTATAAGGAGTTTACACCTACGGCAATTTCCGTGATGAAGAACAGACCCGAACTTTATAACCCTGTACAGGAAATCTTTTATGAGAGGTTTATGGGCGAAGAAAAGAAAATGGACGGCGACCCTATGCCGAAAATCATTTACAATAATGACAGCATAGTGAAGATTTTTATGAACAATTCTCAAAAGGAACTGATGGAAAATATAATTGACAAAGATTATATTGATGTGTTTGAAAGCAGGCTTGAAACAGATAAAGACGGCTGGTATTATCTGAACTTCAAAAAAGGCGAATTGCTCTGTTCTGATGAAAGATACTGGGATTTGCAGAGGGAGAGAGAAATCCTTAATAACTTTGAAGACTTTGAGCTTGACGGGAAAGATATGAGTTTTGGTGTAAGCGATATTTCCTTGCCGCAATACTTTGAAAGAGATTCCGAAAACAATGAAGTAAGTTTCATATTTAAGAACACTTCCGATGAAGTTTTCCCTAAAGTGAGCAATGACAATGAAAACAATATCGGGGTTTCGTATCACATTTATGACAATGACAAAAATGAAACGGACTTTCACAATGAAAGAACTTACTTCAATATAAGCCTGCTTCCCGGTGATGAAATACTCATAAAATTAAAAGTTGATGTAAGCGAGCTTAAAAAAGGAAAGTATATATTAATGCTTGACTGCGTGCAGGAGGGAAACAGCTGGTTCTATGGCGAAAAATCTCCTTACGCATATGCGATAGAGGTTAAATAATTTGAAGTATCTGAAACTTATGCGACCGCAACATTATGTAAAAAATCTTCTGGTATTTTTACCGCTGTTCTTTGGCGGTAAGCTTATGAATACAGAATATCTCAGAAACACTTTAATTGCATTTACAGCGTTTTCGCTTGCGTCATCGGCGGTGTACTGTTTCAATGATATTTGTGATGCAGGAAGTGACAAGCTTGACGAAAAGAGAAAAAACCGACCGATAGCTTCGGGAGAAATCTCCGCAAAAAATGCGTATATACTTTATGCAATCCTGATATTAATGTCTTTGGCGGTAATTTTCCGTTCGGGCTTACGGGCAATTGTGGCGGTAATCGGCTATATCCTTATAAATGTCGCTTACAGTCTGAAAATCAGAGATGTAAAATTTGCAGATGTCGCAATTCTCACGGCAGGTTTTTTGTTAAGGGTTTTTGTCGGTTCGGCGGTAACAGGCATAAAGATTTCAATGTTTATGCTGTTTACGGTTACGTTTTTTTCAATGTATATGTCATTCGGAAAGCGATACGGAGAAATGAAATACAGTCATTCAAGAAAGGTGCTTGAAAGATATTCGGAAAAGACTTTGCGGAAGGCAATGAACATATGTGCGTTTGCAGGGCTTCTCACATATTTTTTGTGGGGGATTTCGCCCGGCAAGGCTCTTGTAACATTTCCGCTTGTGCTTATCATAATAATCAGATATGACAGAAACATTGAAAAATCGGGGCTTAGCAGTCCTGTTGAAATTCTTTTTACTGACAAATTGCTCTTAGTGCTTGCAATGGTATATTCTTTATCGGCTTTTTTGGTAGTATACTTTTAAATTTAAGTTTTTCAGGGGGGGGGGGGGGGGGGGCCCCCGCCCCGCCCCCCCCCCCCCAAACAAAAAAAAAAAAATAAAAAAAAAAAAAAAATTATTATTTATATAAATATAAAATAAAA
>URWK01000112.1 GCA_900551505.1 uncultured Ruminococcus sp.
AAAATTTTTATTTATTATATTTTATAAATATATAAATCTCCCCGCCCCCCCCCCCCCCCCCCCCCCCCCCCCCCCCCCCCGATTCCCGTTTACTTATACTTAAAGGTCACATTTATGTTCTGAAAAAAAGTCCTTTCTTTACATAAGGTTTTTCGGAAACGGAAATTACCTTATAGCCGTCCTGCTCTATTGCCGATTTAAGCTTTCCTCTGTCGATATCATCATCTGCAATAATTACGGTTTCATTTTTCTTATGTGATGAAGTAATCTTTTTAACCTTTACAGCATTTCTCACCACATTGTTGATGTGGGTTTCACACATTCCACATTGCATTCCGTCTATCTTCAATGTTATTTCTGTCATAAAAATTCCTCCTTCAAGTATATTTCTTTTTATCTGAAGGTATTATATTTCTGAGGTGATATTATGAAATACAATACACTTGCCGATATGATTAGCAAAAGCTCCTGCTCAAGAAAATATTTTCTTTTGCTGCCTGTTGAAGTCCGGATTGAATTGCACAACAGTCTTCACGAACTTCACAGAAATACGGACAATATCAAACAGCTTTCAGAAATTACTCAACGTTCTTCAAAGCTTCATCCATTGGTATTTTCTTAATCTTTCTCACCTGCAAGAACGCAATTACCGCATATGCCAATATACCCATCAGAAATATCTTTATAAATATGCTGTATGAAACATAGTAAGGGAGCCAGCCCGAATATTCCATAAATACTATACGGAAAATTTTTTTCATCACCAGATTTACAAGCGGAATCGAAATAAGCAATGACAATATTACGACAATTGTTGTTGAATTTATGTAAAGACTGCTGATTTCACTGTTCGAGTATCCGAGAATCTTCGTCATGGAAATGGACTGAGAATTTTTCTCAATAACAATCTTTGAGAGCATATATATTACAAGCATGAACATCACTATTCCGAAAACAAGGAACATACTCATCATTTCACCCATCGAAACTTTAAGCTGCCTTGATACTTTCGTCATATCGTCAACAGTTACTTTCGTTGATATATAAGCTTCGTCAATATCGTCAAGTTCTTCATCTGAGAAATAGCCGTTAAAATAGTCTTCTTCGTCAAAAGTCTTTTTAAATTTGTCTTCGCTCATGAATACCGCAACTGCTGACGGATAATAATAAACACCTTTTACCTTGAAAGTATATTCCTTATCACCGTATTCCTCTTTCATTGTGACCTTGTCGCCGACTTCTATGTCATACTTTTCGGCGTATGCATTTGAAATATACACCTGATTTTTGCGGAGGTCTGAAACATCAATGTCAATATAATCGCTCTTTTCATTAATTCCGTAGACTGTTGCGGGTTCAACTTTTATCTTGTCATCAACAGTATTAAGTGAAGTCGCTATATATTTTTCCGCACTTTCTTCTTTTGTTTCGACAGGTGCTTTCAATATGTACTGGTACTTGCAAACCATATTATCTGTGATTAAGTCCTGATAATTGTCAAGTAATGGCTTCATCGCCATTCCGAATAATAATATCACACTTGCAAAGAAAACTCCCACAAATATTGTTATGTAATTAGGAATATTCTGAAAAATAACTCTCAACCTGAAACGTTTGAGTATCGGAATCTTCGTATTGAGGCGAAAAGCTTTCTTTTTCTTCTTCTTGCTCAAATCTCTTCTTATAAATTTCAGTGGTGATATGTTCAGTTTATCGACAAGTGTGATAATGTTTATTGCAAACATGATTATTACCGGAATAATTGTGGTCTTTATAAATGCATCTGCATTCCATAATGTTACATATGTCGGCAAACTGTAACTTGCATAATACATCTCTGCGGCTATATCCTTTATGGTCGTATAACCGAGAACGTTTCCGACACCTGCCGCCAATAATGTTATAAATATCGGCATAGTCAGATAATGCCTTATAAGTTCTCCCTTTGTGTAACCTGATGCCCTGAGCGTTCCGATTACACAAGATTCTTTTACTATTGTATTGTTTGTTGTGATTCCAAAAATAAACGCTATAATTACTAATACGATATAAAGGAAAACCGCTATCATATTCTTGTCGCCTGAAATGTCGTCACCTGTAAAGTGAATTGCCTGATTTGAGTATTCCGGAATATAGTTTTTAAGTATTCCGTTCTCTGCAAGCACTTCAAGGAAATCTTCCGATTTTTCCTTTGCCTCTTTTTTATCCTTTGGCTTGTCATCGTATATCCAGGAATAACTGTAGTGAATATGTGAATCTCTTATGCTGTCGAAGCCTTCCCCGGTCATCACTGCCACACCGAATTTCACGGCATCAAACATCATATCCGAAGTGCTTGAAAACAACGCACTGTAATCCGAAAGAGCCACCAGCCCCGTAACTTCAAGCTTCTTACCTGCGACTGTAAGAGTATCTCCGACTTCAATATTGTTATTATCTGCGTACATTCTGTCAATCGCAATTTCTTTTTCCTTCTTAGGAAGTTCACCTGACATAAGGCAAATTTTATCCATGTCTTCACGGAAATCCTGATTGAAAATTCTTAAGGTACTGTCTACTTCCTTTGTTTCTTCTTCCTTATAAAAGTTCTTATAAATCTTAACGTCTTCTTTTTCAAGCTTTTTTATAGTGTCCTTATCGGCTTCTTCATCGTATTCAAAGTTACCGCTTTCAATATTATATTTCTCGAAGCTTTCATTATAAGCGGTTTCCATACTTCCGCCTGCCACGAGAAAGCCCGAAACAATCCCAATCATTCCTGCGATAAAGACAAACAGTACGAAGTATTTTCCGAATTCGCTTTTAAGCTCTTTCGGAAGTCGCTTAACCAGAGGATTTCTCATTATATTCTCTCCTCCTTACCAGTCAAGTTCTTCGGCAGGTGTCTTATTTTCGTTGACATAATTCTTTCTTATCATTCCGTCACGAAGCTTTATTACACGGTCTGCCATATTCTTAATTGCATCGTTATGAGTTACCATTACAACGGTATTTCCGTATTTTTTATTTACGTCTTCGATAAGTTTAAGAATATCTTTTGAAGTATTGTAATCCAATGCCCCTGTAGGTTCGTCACACAACAGAATATCAGGATTTTTTACAATAGCACGACCTATTGCTGTTCTCTGTTGCTGACCTCCCGAAAGCTGATTAGGAAGCTTGTGCCTGTGTTCGTAAAGTCCCAGAATATGAAGCAATTCATCGACATTAAGCGGGTTGTCGCTTAAATACGCACCGACTTCAACATTTTCCTTTATGTTAAGGTTTGGAATAAGGTTGTACATCTGAAAAATATATCCGAGATGCTTCCTTCTGTAAAGTGTAAGTGTTTTTTCATTCATACTGGCTGTTTTTTCGCCGTTTATCGAAATGTATCCGCTGTCCGCATTGTCAATTCCCCCTATGATATTAAGCAATGTGGACTTTCCGCTTCCCGAAGGGCCGAGCAGAACGCATATTTCCCCCTTTTCAATACCCACGTCTATTCCTTTCAGAACTTCGACACGGTTGTCACCTTCTCCGAAATGTTTTTTAATATTACTGATTTCAAGAAACATTTCCCTACTCCTTTCTTAATTTCGGTTAGCTTATGCTAACTTTAAATTTATTAAATTCGGCAATTTTATAAACTGCCGAATTAATTATCTTAAATATTACTTATTCTTTTCTTTCTGTTCTCTGTCCTTATTCTTAATCAACGGCAACATACTTTTCGCACATATTGTCATTGTGGATAAATTGTGTAACAATGCGGAAGTTGACGGCTGAATAAGTCCGAAAACGCCTGACAATAACAGAGCTGAATTGAACAGTACAATAAATCTGTAATTGTGGTTTATTCTGTCCATAAGCAATTCGCTTAATTCTCTGAGCCTTACAAGTTCCGTAAGGTCTGCTCCCCTCAATGTTATATCGGCTGTTTCCTTGGCAATATCAGAAGCATCACTCATGGCAACAGATACATTCGCCGTTGCAAGTGCAGGAGCGTCATTAATTCCGTCACCAACCATAATAACGTGTTTCCCCTCTGATTTAAGCTTTTCAATCATGCCATGTTTTTCTTCCGGAAGAACTTGTGCATGGCATTCCTTAATGCCAAGTCTTTCGGCTATGATTTTCGCTGATTTAACACTGTCGCCCGTAAGCATTACTATATTTAAAATACCTGCTTCCTTGAGCATTCTTACAGCCGTTTCGGCTTCTGCTCTCGGAGGGTCGCTGATACACAAAGCACCTGCAAGTTTATCACCGACCGCAAGATATACAACTGAACAGGCTTTCGCCTTTTCTTCAATTTCTGCCTGCTGTTCGTCAGTGACTTCAATACCTTCATCATCAACAATAAAATGATGACTGCCGATAAGTGCTTTTTGTCCTTTAAGGGTTGTGGAAATACCGTGGGCAACAATATAATTTACTTCTGCGTGTTCTTCTTCATGCTCTATTCCTCTGTCTGAAGCTCCCTTTACAATAGCCCTTGCGACACTGTGGGGGAAATGTTCTTCCAGACAAGCACCTATTCTAAGTACATCTTTTTCGGAATATTCATTGAACGGGATTACCGTTTCAAGCACCGGTTCAGCATTTGTAAGAGTACCCGTCTTGTCGAAAACAACAGTATCCGCACTTGCATATTCTTCAAGGTACTTACCGCCCTTAACGGTTATGTTCATGTCGGACGCTTCTCTTATCGCTGAAATTACAGAAATAGGGGTGGAAAGCTTGATTGCACACGAATAGTCAACCATAAGAACAGATACAGCCTTTGTAACATTGCGTGTAATAAGCAATGTCGCCAGAAATCCTATAAAGCTGAATGGAACAATGCTGTCGGCAAGAGTTTCTGCACGGCTCTGAACACCTGCTTTGAGGTTTTCGGAATTGTCAATCAGTTCAATAATCTTATTGATTTTTGTATCTGAGGACAGATTGCGGACTGTAACAGCAATAGTGCCTTCTTCAACAACAGTTCCCGCAAATACGGTTGAACCTGCCGATT
>URWK01000113.1 GCA_900551505.1 uncultured Ruminococcus sp.
AACAATTGGGCCCCCGCAGACCGTCATAACTCTCATTTTTAAGCGGTTTTTGCCGGTTAGCGTTAATTTTTCTTTTGGCGTAAAAATCGGGCGCCAAACCACAAAAGTGGGTTGTAATGCCCCGCCCCGAAAATTATCGGTCATTTATTAGCATCAAACATTTATGCCGTAATTCTGGCAAAGTGCTGCCAGTCCGCCCTGATAACCTGCCGCAATCGCATTGAATTTCCATGCACCGTTGTGCTTGTAGATTTCGCAGACAGTAATTGCCGTTTCAATTGAAAAATCTTCGCCAAGGTCAAATCTGAGTTCTTCTTCGCCTGTGGTATCATTTTCATTTGCCATTTTAAGAACTCTGACATATGAATTTGAAACCATACCGAAATTCTGTCTTCTTGCTTCGGCTTCGTGAATGGTTACGGTGATGGCGATTCTTTCAATTTCAGGAGGAAGTTTTGAGAAATCAACGATAATCGTTTCATCATCTCCGTCACCTGCTCCTGTAAGGTTGTCACCTGTATGGATAACCGCATCATTACGACTTCTGAGATTGTTGTAAAAAATGAAGTCTTCATCACAAGTTACCTTTCCATTCGCCCCAAGAAGAAATGCACAGGTATCCAGGTCAAAATCTCCACCTGTATCGAATCTGTTCACGTCCCAGCCAAGACCTATCATTGCTCTTACGATTGACTTGTCAAGACTTACTTTTTGTCCTTTTGATAAACTTACGCTCATGTTTTTTACCTCTTTTCGTTATTTTAAATTTTATTAAACATCTACGCCGAAATCCTTGCAGAGTGCATAAAGTCCGCCCTGATAGCCTGCCGCAACCGCATTGAATTTCCAGCTTCCGTTATATCTGTAGATTTCACAAACCACGATTGCTGTTTCAATTGAGAAATCTTCGCCAAGGTCAAACCTTAAAACTTCTTCACCGTTCATATCATCTTCGCTTTCCATCCTTGCAACTCTGACATAAGCGTTTGAAACCTGACCGAAATTCTGTCTTCTTGCGTCCGCTTCGTGAATAGTTACAGTAATGGCGATTTTCTGAACGTCTTCCGGCATCTTCGCAAAGTCAAAGAGAATGACTTCGTCATCGCCTTCGCCCGCACCTGTTCTGTTGTCGCCTGTGTGAACTACCGCATCATTACGGCTTCTGAGGTTATTATAGAAAATGAAATCTTCATCTCTTGCAACTTTTCCGTTTGCATTAAGCAGAAATGCTGCTGCATCAAGGTCAAAGTCATAACCGCCGTCATATTTGTTAGTATCCCATCCAAGACCCACCATAGCTTTTACTATTGACTTGTCAAGGCTTACTTTCTGTCCTTTTGATAAACTTACGCTCATTTAAAACACTCCTTTTATCTGAATCTTTTTGCCATTTCGGAAATACTGCCGTCCCATGTTCCCTGTCCGATAGCATTGAATTTCCATTCGTTATTGTGTCTGTACATCTCACCGAATATCATAGCAGTCATTCCGCTGTAATCGTCCGTAAGTGCAAAACGACAGATTTCAATATTTTTATCGGCATCAATTACACGGATATATGCATTATTTATTAATCCGAAATTCTGCTGACGTTCTTTTGCTTCATAAATTGTAACAACAAATTCAAGCTTTTCGTATTCTTCCGGAACGCTGTCGAGAACTACAAGTATTTGTTCATCATCGCCTTCACCTGCTCCGGTTCTGTTATCGCCCTGACTTTTTATTGAACCTGATTTATGACAGAGGTTGCCATAATAAACAATATCCTCATTGCTTTTAAGTTTCCCGTCTGCTCCGAGCATGATTACAGATGCGTCACAATCTATATCTTTCTTCCGGCTGAAAAAGCCCTTTTTAACTGCGTCCCAGCCCAAGCCTATCTTTACATTCCTAAGACCTGTGCTTTCTTTGGTAAGGCTTATTTTTTGTCCTTTCGCAAGACTTATAGCCATTTTTGTCCACTTCCCTTTTGAATTTAAAAATTATTGGAATCTTCTGCACATTTCGCTTATGCCATCATCATTTGTGCCTTGTCCGATAGCGTTGAATTTCCATTCGCCGTTTCTTCTGTACATTTCCCCGAAAATCATTGCTGTTTGTCCGTCATAATTTTCTGAAAGGTTGAATTTGCAGATTTCCTGATTTCTGTCAGCATCCACAAGTCTTATAAATGCGTTCTTAATTAATCCGAAATTCTGTCTTCTCTGTCTTGCCTGATAGATTGTAACTACAAACACAAGTCTTTCAATATTTGCCGGTATTCTGTCGAGTGACACAAGAATCTGTTCGTCATCGCCGTCACCATCGCCTGTAAGGTTGTCTCCCTGATGCATTATAGCACCTGAAATGTGGCGGAGATTGTTGTAAAATACCACGTCATTTTTTGTAGGTATCTTTCCGTCTGCTCCGAGCATGATTACAGAGGCATCACAGTCAATGTCTTGCGGGCGACTGAAAAAGCCTTTCTTAACTGCGTCCCAGCCAAGACCTACCATTATGTTTTTGAGCTGTGCATTTCCTTTGGTAAGGTCAACTTTTTGTCCTTTTGTAAGATTTACACTCATTTAATTTTCCTCCTTTTATGTGTGATTTAATAATGAGATGCTCTATAAGGTAACAGGGCAATTCATTCCAGCCCTGAAACCCTTTATTATTTATTCCTTTGGCTTAAAGATTGCTTTTCTTATAAGGTCAATTGGAATAATTGAAATCGACATTGCAAGTATTACAAGCCATTCCACAAAGTCAAGTCCGTGACAACGGAGAACGTGTCCGCCGAGATATGTCATAATAATCTGTACCACTGCAATAAGTCCTATAATTTTAAGAAATCCCTTGTTTCCTGTGATGTTCTCAAAAAGATTTATTTTTTCTGTTCTTGCGTTGAATGCGTTGAATACCGCCGAGAAAATGAAGAATGCGAAATATGCTGTGCCAAGTTCAAGGTATATGTCACTGTTCAGGTCAGGTATATTAAAGAACTTGCCTGAAAGGTCAATGCCTTCAACAAATACGCCTTGGAGCGGTGCGACTGTAAGAAGTGCTATTCCGAGAATGAATACCCACAAAGCTCCCGTTATAATGCTGCTCCACATATACTTGCTGACGATAGCTTCCGAACGTTTCTTAGGTTTCTCACGCATATATCTTTTAAGTGCAGGTTCTCCGCCGAATGCAAGTGCGGCAAGTGTATCCATTACGAGATTTACCCAGAGAATCTGAATAACTGTAAGCGGGCTGTCCATACCAATCAACGGGCAGACAAATGAAATCAATACCGCCGCAACGTTAATTGTAAGCTGGAAGATAATGAACTTTCTGATTGAGTTGAAAATTGTACGTCCATAGAGAATAGCTTTGTCGATTGAACTGAAATTGTCATCGAGAATTACAATATCGCTGGCTTCCTTTGCAACTTCCGTACCGCCACCCATCGCAAAACCTACATCGGCTTTCTTGAGTGCCGGAGAGTCGTTAACGCCGTCACCTGTCATACCTACAACAAGTTCAAGTTCCTGTGCGAGCCTTACAAGACGGCTCTTGTCAGTCGGCAATGCTCTTGCGATAACTCTTATATCCGGCAATACTTTCTTGATTTCGTCATCGGACATTTTCTGAAGTTCGTCAGATGTAAATACAAGGTCTGTATCCTTTTCGAGCAATTTAGCATCTTTCGCAATGGCTACGGCGGTTTCCTTACGGTCGCCTGTAATCATAACAACTTGTACACCTGCGTGTTTTACTTCTGCTATAGCCGTAACTGATTCAGGTCTTACCTCATCTCTGATACCGAGAACGCCTACAAGTGTCCAGTTGTTGCCTTCTGGAAGTGCATCTTCTCCAAGGCTGTCTTCCGAAATTGCAAGTGCGAGCATACGAATTGCCTTTTCTGCCAGTTCGTTTATTCTGCCGTCAAGTTTCTGAGCATTTGTAAATTCTTTCTTTTCGCCGTTTTCGTCAAAGTAGTATTTACATCTTTGAAGAATTTTTTCAGGAGCTCCCTTGATAAGTGTATAATTGTATTCACCGCTTACCTGAGTAGCCGAATACTTATTTGTACTGTTGAACGGAATTGAAGCAACTTTAGTTACATCAAATTTCTTTTCAATATCTGCACCGAATGCAAGAACTGCCTTTTCTGTAGCATTACCGCCTACAACCTTAATATCTCCGCCTTCTCTTGAAATAAGAGCTGTGGTGTTTTCGTGAATTGTAAGTGCTGTAAGGTCTTTGAGATTTCCTTTAATGTCTGCTGATTTGTCGTATTCTGTCATTGCACCGTCAATAAACTTAACTACTTCAAGTTTACCCTTTGTAATAGTACCTGTCTTGTCGCTGAAAAGAATATTAAGACTTCCTGCGGTTTCGATACCTGCGATTTTTCTTACAAGTACGTTATCTTTAAGCATCTTGCTCATGTTCATAGCCGAAACAAGTGCTATCATAAGAGGAAGACCTTCAGGCACTGCCATAACTATGATGATTACCGCAAGAATTACAGCATTAAGCAAGTCCGTAAGAATTGGAGCAAAACCTTGTGCAAAGTAATCCGCAAAACTTCCGGCTGAAACTATACTTTGTATCATTGAAGCTACCGCAATAGCTCCACCGCCGATATATCCGAATTTACTTATGCCATCCGCAAGTCCTGCAAGCTTTACTTTAAGTGGGCTGTCTCTTTCATCATCTTGTTGAAGTTCCTTTGCAATCTGACCATATACGGATTTGTCGCCGACTGTTGTAACCTGCATAACCGAGTTACCGGAACATACTACAGAGCCACGGAAAACCTTGTACTTATTGAGGAAGTCCATAGCTTCTTCCTTGTCTTCCCAGCCGTCAGGAACTGCGATTTTTGAAGCTTCTTTGGCTTCACCGTTAAGAACTGACTGGTCAACCTTGATACTGCCGTCAATAACGATAC
>URWK01000114.1 GCA_900551505.1 uncultured Ruminococcus sp.
ATCATATTTCTGACCTGCATATGTTGCACTTGTTATGTAGTCTGTGAAGAATGCAGCCATGCCGGCTGTAAGGTCATTCCCATAAGCGTCAACACCACCTGTAAGTGTGTAACCGTCAGCCTGGAACTGGAATGAAATACCCTGGTTGTTTGCTACGTTGTTGTAAAGGTAAATCGGAACTGTTGCAGTATTCGTTTCAGGGTTATAAACGCCATCGCCAACTACAAGTGTAAGTTCTTCATACTGGTTTTCAGAAGCATATGTAGATGTCTGAGTATCTATTGCAGATACTGCACCGATTGAAATGCATGAAGCAGTCATTGCGAGTGCAAGAACGGAAGCGATAATTTTTCTGTTTTTAATCATAGTATCAAAATCCTCCATCAATTTTTTTAGTCCATATCGGAATATACATACATTATATTCTTTTATGTTGCAAAAATCTATATCAAATTTATTAATAACCCGAAAGTTTGTAGGTATATACTATTGATACTCCGAAAAAACCTTTAAATTGTGTGAAAAACAACAAAAAAAACAACGCCCGAAGACGTTGTTTTTCTTGGAAAGTAGTTGTATGAAAACATTAATAATAGTGATTTATCATTTGTGAACTCTCTTAACCTTGAGCATGAGAGAATCGTAAACATTTGTTTCGCCGTCCTGATTTACGTCACAAGAATCTTTTTCACCTATCATCTTTGTATTGCCCATGAGTACGTCTGTGAAGTATCTGATACCAGAACCGGAAAGTGAACTTACAGCGTGTAATTTCTGATTTATAGGAGTCTCAACAACCTTTATAGCACCGTTGACAGCGTTAATACCGAAAGATGAGTGCCCTTCACTGTCGTTTTCTGTGTATTCTGTGTCGAAGTCTATCGGAATAACTGTGCCTATTTCGGCATCTTTATCAACTGTAAATGTAAGTTCGCAAAGAACGCCATCGCCGTAAACGTTTGTACCCTGCATTGAAACCATTGCTGTTATGAAAGTGTTAGGATTTCTTAAATTAGGAGCAAACATGAAGTCTGAAAAATCACTGCCAAGGCTTGCACGTTTAAGAGTTACACCATCGCCGAATGTGAGTTTCAACTGGCTTGCACCGATTCCCATAGTGTTTTCGCTGACAACAACAGGAACGTTTACGGTCTGACCCGGATAAGCTTCAACTTCAGGAATTGAGAATGTAGGCAGGTCAAGAGGTTCTTCTGTTGTAGTAGTAGTCTCTTCTGTTGTAGTAGTAGTTTCTTCTGTTGTAGTGGTTTCCTCTGTGGTGGTAGTAACTTCTGTAGTGGTTGGATTTTCGACAACCTTTACAAAGCCGTTTATAGGATTGATTCCGAAAATCTGATGATTTTCATTATCGTTAGTTGTGTAGTCTGTATCGAAAGTGAGCGGGATAATTGTTCCTTCCGGAAGGTCTTCGTCAACTGTAAATATAATGTCACAGAGAACACCATTTGCATAAATGTTCTTGCCTAAAGGTGAGTACATTACACCAATAAATGAATCTTCTCTATCTGTATTAGGTTTAAATATGAAATCCGAAAAGTCGCTTCCAAGTCCTGCTCTTTCAAGAGTAAGTCCGTTGCCGTAGTCAAGTTTCATCTGTATTCCGCCAAGTCCCATTGTATTGTTGTTTACGGTTACAGGGATTGAGATTGTTTCGCCCGCATAAGCTTCAACCTTAGGAACTTCAAAAGTAGGAACGGCTTCCGGGTCAATTACACAATGGTTTGTATCTCCTGTTGATACGGTAGTTTCCGCAGGAGCTTCCGTAGTAGTGGTAACTTCTGTTGTAGTAGTTTCTTCCGTAGTTGTGGTTTCTTCTGTTGTAGTAGTTTCAGCAGGCTTTTCGACTACTGTAATACTTCCGTTATCCGGATTTATTCCGAAAGTGTGGTGACTTTCATTGTCGTTCTGTGTGTATTTGGTATCAAACATGAGTGGGATAACTGTTCCCGGTTCGGTATCTTCATCAATTGTGAAAGTAACTTCACAGAGAACACCGTCACCATAAAGGTTTGTACCTGACATTGAAAACATAACGCCTATAAACGTATTGGCAATGTTTGTATTCTGGATAAATGCAAAACCTGAAAAGTCACTGCCAAGTGATGCACCATTAATAGTCATTCCATCGCCATATAATAATTTAAGCTGAGTAGCTCCCAAACCTTTATTGTTTGATACAGTAATAGGAACGGTAATGGTTTCACCCGGATATGCTTCCATATCGGGTACGGAGAATGTCGGCAGTTTCTGAACTCCAGAACGCTTTGATGTGCTGTATGGAACAGGAGATGGAAAATAATTTTCAGCCGAAACAGCCATTCCGGCAAAAGCTATATTTGAAGCTATAATTAATGCAACGATTTTTCTGAAATTCTTTAACATACTTAACAACCCCTTTAATAATATATGGAATAAACATTAACGCTGTTTTCTTGTATATATAATACTATACGTTTTCACAAAAGTCAATATTTTTTGTGTAAGCTATACTAAAATCGTGATAATGCATAGAAAGAAAACGTTTTTATTAGAATACAGACAATTAAAGAAATAAAATAAATTATAAATAAACGTTTTCGATTAACAAAAAAGATATATTTATAAACCTATAAAAAAATCCGCATATGTCTTATATGCAGATTATATTTTCTGAAAGTATTCTATAATTCCATCGGCAATGGATTCTGCAAGTCCTGAAGTATTCTGAATAATCCATTCCGCTTGTTCGGGATTGTCATGGAATTCGACTTCCACCAGACACACGGGAGAGTCGGTAAAGAGAATTTCATATAACTTGCTTGAATTTCCTCCGTTAACGCCTCTGTCTGCCGTAGGAGTAAGAGGGGAAACATATTTATATATACATTCTGAAAGAAGTTTGCTGTTTTCGTTTTTAGTATTATAGAAACATTCCGTACCCTGACTTCCTCCGGAATTTGACTGTATCGAAACATATATATCAACATTGAGTTCGTTAGCCTGATACACCTTGTCAGAAAGTGAGTAAGCCGTATCGGGTTCATATACTTTAAGCCCCGTTTGTTCAAGCAATGACTTTACCTGACCGCTTATAATATGCATCTGTTCACCTTCGGAAGTGTCACCGGACGCATATTTATTTTCGTATTGGTTTGACGGGCTGAGGTACACACTACCGCTTAAACCATCGGTTGTCCCGATGGTTGAATTAACGGAATCTGAAACGGAACTGTCAGAAGAAGAATTTTTATCTTTCGGCTGAGCACCGTTTACAATACCGTTTATAAATGAAACAAGTATAGCAATTGCACCGCCTATGAGCAGAGCCGAAAAAATAATTCTGTCATAACGGATATGTTGTTTTTTTGATGACACAGAAAATACCTCCTAAAAAATCATGTACTTTTATATTATCACATATTCAGACGATAAAATCAAGTGTTTTTTATAACCTTAATTTTATATTAAATCGGAAGCTTGATATAAGTTTGCCGATATGATATTATATTAAGAAAGGGGGAATTTTAAAATTGAAACATAAAACAAGAGTATTGCCATTGTTAATTATGATGATGGTATTTATTGCAGTATTTTTAAGTGCCTGCGTCAGCGATACCGGAAACAATTCTGAAACGGCTTGGGAAGCAGACCCGAACATTGAAATTGTAAGAGATTTTTTTGTGTACCAGACACCAACAGATGAAAGTAAGTTAAAAAATGATAAATCTTATCAGAGAGGGAAACATTATTATCTGCTGCGTAATAATTATGACAAGGATATAAGAATTGAATTCAATACTACCGTTTATAACGAAAAACACAGGGAAATCGAAAGTGCAAAAGGACAGAATCTTTGTATCGGAGCAGGACAATACGGCATTGTAGCCGAAACATATCATAGTAAGAAAATATATAGTAATGCAGATTATAAGTATACTTATAAAGTGTCAGATGTTATCAGAGGTACTCATTCGGAAACTTCAAAATTGAAATATGAATATGCGATTAATGATAAAGATATAACGGTTGCCGTTACGAATACTTCTGAAGATGATGTTTTGGCAAGCATGGACATTATCTTTTTCAAGGACGGAGAACCGATAGATTGCAGAAGTATAAATGCGAATAATGACCATATTAATACGACATTGCTAAGCGGTACAACTAATTACAGTACCGCACATTGGGGAGATATTGATTTTGACAGCGTGGAATTTTATCCCGAAGCAAGCGTTTATTCAAATGGATATGAAATTGAAGTTATTGCAGGTGAAAAAGTATTTGACTATATAGAAATTAAAGATGAATACTTTGCCGGCGACAACTATTGCTATATTATTCATAACAAGTCTGACAGCACTTTAATGATATCTGCAAACGGAATTTTCAAAAGTAAAGACGGAGTACTTCTTGACGCATATAAGGCTGGTGAGGAATATGCAGGAGCAGGCGAAGACATTTGCTTAACAAGCATTGCCGGCAATTATGGGTCATCTGATAATGGTATTAAGCCCGAAACGCAATTTATAATATGTAAGTCAAGTGGACAGGTAGAATTGACCGATATAGAATTATCATACAGGATTGCGGACACAAATCCTATGTCATGTCAGATTACAGCGAAGAATAACAGTTCTCAGAATGTGAAATTTCTCAGTGCAAGAGTGGTATTCCTGAAAGACGGTGTTCCGGTGTATACCGACATGACGTACTTTCATGATACAGATGATGATATAAATTGTATATTCAGTGCGGGGAATACTTCCGAAGAAGTTCCCGTTTATTCGTATGAAGACTTTGATGATGTAAGAATTT
>URWK01000115.1 GCA_900551505.1 uncultured Ruminococcus sp.
CGCCCCCCCCCCCCCCCCTTCAGTTTTCTCCTTCCCCCCCCCCGGGCCCGCCCCCCCCCCCCCCCCCCCCCCCCCCCCCCCCCCCCCCCATTAATCTCCTATTAAATTTTCTCATTAGTTCCCGGTTGGTAATAAGTTAAGTTTTGTGAAAAATAATGTATACTGCAACAGGCATTACATAGATGACAGCAATCACGCCCCAGAACGCAATAAGCATTAAGATATTGAGAACCTTGGAAAGCCATGCAGGCAGTGAATATTTTCTGCGTGAAAGGATTATATATCCGATAAGTGAAACAAGTCCGATTGCGGAAGCCAATGCACCGACCTTGAAGCCTGACGGAACAAAGGTAAATACAATATTGTTTTCGCCCTGTTCAAGAGGTACAGCCATAAAGCAGTCATTGAGAACCTTTATTTCTACGGGCTTATTGTTGACCTTTGCGGAAAATCCGTTTGCATAAGGAATTGACAAGTAAAGCCATTTCTTATCTGTGTTGACATTTGCCAAAATCCTGTTGTTTTCCTGTTTTATGTCAATATCTTCAACATTGTTTTTAACGGCATCGTCAAGCTTTTCGAGGTCTATACCGAAAACGCCGAAAGACCTTACATTGAAATTATTCTTTACAACTATTTTGATATTTACGGTTTCGTCCCTGAAAGTTCCGAGTTCGAGAAAACCGTTTTTAAGCTGGTTAGGGTAATCGTCAGAAACAGACTGACCGTTGACATAAACACTTGTCGAACCGTATTCTTTCTCTTTAAGTTCCGTGCTTATGGTATTGAAAAGGTCAAAATAAAGTGTCTGAGTGCCTTTTACGTCAATTTCATAGCCTATATAAGAATCGCCTTTGCCTTTAATGACACTGTGAGTTCCCACAAGCTGATTGTATTCAAGGTTTTCCGTAGTGTCGGGAGAATAGCAGGTAATCATATTGTCAGAACCGAGAAATTGCCTTGCAAGCCTTTTCTGAATGTCAATTCTGTTGTCAAAATTTATTGTTTCGGGGATTTCGTCAATATCATCAAGCAGAAGTCCGACATCGAGGCAGATATCATTTCTCATAAATATGAAAGTACTGTTTGAATAGACAGTTTCTTTAAATGCCGAAATATCCTTGAAAGTACCGATAGAATACTTGTTCGCAAGTAAAGCATCGGTAAGCCTTGTACCGCAGTTTGAGTTGACCTCCATCCAGTAGGAAGAATAGCCGAGTTTCTTCATGGCGAACTGGTACTTTTCATCGGTGAGAGAAGTATAATGTGCAAGGCTGTTGAAACCTGTAGCCCCGACCATGTTTGCGTAAGTATATTTTTTTTCTGCCTTTACCCTGTAATAACTTTCATCATCGGAAACGGCATTTGAAGTGTCGATTACAGCCCTGTAAAGCTTGTCGTCTTTTCCGGCACTGCCCATGTACATTGAAAGGTTCATAAATGTTTCGGTAATGAATATGATTGTGAGGAATACTGAAAGTGTGTGTTTGCCGTAAAATCCTATGTAGTAGAATGAAATTGGCAACATATATGCTATAATTGCGAAAATTCCGAGTATAACAACAAGTATTGTTTCACGCTTGTCGATAACAAGGCTTGAAGTATACTTTGACATTTCGGAAAGCTTGTTGCAGTAAAACCAGATAACAGCGAGAATATATGTTGTAACAGAAATTAAGGAAAGGAAAACCGCAATAATTTTTACCTTTGGAGATGCAGAAGGCTTAATTTGTCTTTTAAACAGAGTTCCTACAAGAATTAAACCTATAAACGTTGTCATGTAGCCGTAGCGATAAGGAAATGACTGGTAGCTTCCCGTGTGCCACATTTTATTTATCGGGCTTACTATTACAGGAATAAAAAGCAGAATGAAAAGTAAGCCGTAATATTTCATATTTCTTTTTTTCAGCCTTCCCGAAGAAAGAAGTACGGGAATACCGCCGAGTATTGCGGAAGTACAGAAAATAAAACAGAGCTTCTGACCGCAGTGTTTGAAGAAACTCCCCGAAGAAAGACTTTGAGTAAGCTTCACGCCTCTGCCCGAACCCATATATTGAATGAATGCAGGCAACCATATAACAGCCGTCAGCAATGCGGAAACAATGCTTGAAATGATGAATGTAAGAATGTATTTTCCACGCTTTTCCTTGGGGTATCTGAAAAGCAGATACAAGGCACTTGCGAGGATTATAAACATGACTGACATATACGAGAGATAAAAGTTTACTATCATACAGCTTGTGAGAGAGAATATATACAGCAAGGGCTTGTTCTTTTCCGTCATTCTTTCGATTCCGAGGAGCAGGACAGGGAAAATATACATCATATCGAGCCACACCATATTTTGAAAATACAGCATCGCATAACCCGAAAAAGCATACATAAGGCTTAACAGGGTTCTGTGATACCAGTGTACATTTTTAAGTTTTATGTAAAAGAATATACTTGCAGTCAAGGCACACACAGCCATCTTCAGAGCAACCATAATATTCATCATCTGCATCATGTCGGACTTGTCCCAGAACAGCACGAGGAACGAAAACGGGCTTGAGATGAAGAAAAGAAACACGCCCCAGAAATTCATACCGCCGGCATTGGACGGGCTGTAGAGAATTGAAAGGTCGGGGCTTTCGAGAATATCTTTGAAGTTCAGCAGAATAGGAATAACCTGTTGTTTCATGTCGCACCAGGCTATTGCGTTTTCCCCGAACGGAAAAAGTCCGTACAGCATAAAGAAACAGCCTAAAATAATCAGCGTGAGAAGTGGGGGAACAGAAAAATCCCTTAATTTTTGTTTCATGTTTTTAAAGTCCTCTTTCTTTTATTTTCTCCGCCCCGCCCCCCCCCCCCGGGGGGGGGGGGGGGCGGGGCGGCATAATTAAATTATATATGTATGCGGAGTCTATTTCAAGGCATTAAAAAAAGAGGGAGATAGAATTTTCTCCCCCTTTAAGTCCAAAAATTATTTAATTATCCGAAACCATAAGAGATTGTTTGAGTGCAAGTGTATCAAAACAATCAATAACTTCATTTTTGTCAGTATCATGAATTTTTCTGTTTACTTCTCCACAAAGAGTAAAGTTTTTCAGAAGTATTAAAGGTTTGTTTTCGTTTCTGGTTGTAATGAACGTGTCAGCAATAACCTTGTGTCCCTGCCGGTTGGGGTGAGGGTCAAGTGACGGATTAGTTGAGCTGACTTTTACATTTGTAAGCCCTGCGTTGTTCATAGGAGTATAAACATCAACGGTAATATATTCTTCCGCACTGTAATCGAAAGCTTCATTGATTTTCGTGATATATGTATCGGAAAGTTCTCCAAGGGGAAGCAAACTACCTCCTATTGAACAATTATAGAATGGGTTGTACATATCGGAAAAGAGAAGTTCCGCATCGGGATTAAGTTCCCTTATATCCGAAATCATCTGAGGAAAATAAATTGTCTTGTAGTCTTCGCAGGCTTGGAGAAGTTCTGCATTGTTGGTAAGTGCCGTTTTAAGATTTTTTAGTCCCTGCATTTTCTCAAGTGCGGAAGCTGTTGCAAACCATGAAGCAAGACCGCTTTCGATACCGTCAGATGTGTCAATTCCGAGAGTTTCCGCTGTTATCGACATAAAGGGTTCAAGCAGGTCATTTGACCCCATGGAAACGGTAATAACATCTGCACTTTTTACAGCATCTGAAACTTCACCGGTTTTCAGATATTCGATAAATTCCTCCGAGTTCATTCCGTTCACTGCAAGATTGCTGTAAGTTTGTCCGTAATTTTCCGCTACAATGTCAACATAACAAGATTCATCTTCCGCAAGTCCGTAACCTTTTGCGATACTGTCGCCCAATGCAACATACTGTACAGGGGTTTCCGTAACGGTTTCTGCGGAACATATTGAAACAGTTCCGAGCATGGCGAAAGCAACAGCGACAGAAACAAGCTTTTTAAACTTCATGGTATGTATCACTCTCTTTCATTATTAATATATATTTATAATAATATATATTAAATGTTTTGTCAATATTGTATCTGAATTTAAGAGAATGTTCATTTGTCAATTGCCAAACCATTCTTTTCGGTGAGTTCTGATAAGGTCTTTAAGTCCGAGTGTATTTCCGCTGTGTTTTCCGTTTGGGATTTCATAATAACGATTGTTAAAGAGAATCGCTTTTGTGTAAGCTCTTAGTCCGGCATTTATAATTTCGTCCTCTTTTCCGACAACGGTGGTTATGTTATTTAAGTCTAAGTTGCCGAGATATTCAAGTTCAATAACTCTGAGTTTTCTTATGCCGTCAGGACGATTATAGCCCAATTCGGGAAGAACTATTCCGGGAACTACTGCCGGATTGATAAGTAAAGTCGGAGCGGATAACCTTGCACAAAGAACCATGGCATAAAATCCCCCAAGACTTGTTCCGGCAATCGCTTCACATTTGTTTTTCAAATAACTTCCAAGCAAGTGTTCTGTGATAATTTCGGGGTCTGTTCCGTCATAATCAATGCTTTCGGTGACAACTTCCAGCCCGTTAGCATCCATGGCAGCTGCTACGCTGTTAAAGGCAGAGCCTTTATATCCGTGAATATTTAAAACTTTCATTTAAGTAACCTCCAATCGTATTTAATGTAATAATATTATATATTAATGGCTTTGTCAATGTGGCATCTTGATTCAGAGGGGAATTTACCACAGCCTTTAATCCGGGGGGGGGGGGGGGGGGGGGGGGGCGGGCTGGGGGGGGGGGGGGGGGGGGGGGGAGGGTGATGTATTGGTTTAATTTTAAAAAAAAAATAAATATTTAATTTAAAAACAA